>DASQKT010000125.1:0-9091 GCA_035630415.1 Skermanella sp. | reverse complement strand
TATAGGCGTGAAGCTGGAGATACAGGCCGTTCATCAGGCGCAGCGGCTTGAACTCGTCCTCCGTCAACTCGCCGGCCAGACGGCGCGCCACCTGTTTGTTGAACTGCTCCACACGCTCTGCGACGAAGCGGCGGTCGAGGTCGTCATAGCGGTAGATGCCGGCGTGGTCGTCCGGCTCGGAACCGATGGTGCCGGGACCGGGAATGCCAGGGTCGGCGCGGAAAGCGGTGGCAGTCATTTCACAAATTCCAGGATGTTGCGCGACGAGGATCAGGCCGCGGCCTGCTTGCCCAGATCGGTTCGGACGGTGGGACCGAGCGACCGGATGCGCTCGCGGATCGTGACGGGCACCCGCTTATCGCCTTCGACCAGGACCTCGAACACGTAGATATCGACGGCGAGCCGCTCTTTCTCGGCTTCGGCCTTCGCCGCTGCCAGGGTCGTTTCGGCGGTCGCCTTGTCCTCGTAAAGGCTGGCGTCCTCCAACCCTTCGACCCAGCCGGCTTCGTCGTTGTAGAACACGACGGCACCGTCGCGCAGCCGGTTGCCTGTGATGGCGCGGAAACTCATGGCGATCCCCTTAAACGTCTCTCGTACAAGCCGGCTGACTGAAATTCATGGCCGATGCCGATCATGAAACATCATGATCCAGCTCCAGGAGCGCCACAGTTCCACACACCGTCCAATAGCTAAGCGAAGCGGCGGAAATTTATAGTGTGCGACCACGCATGTGCAATGAGATTAATTGCACATGCGCAATGCGTCGCGGGGCGATCTGACGAATTTATTCTACGGAAATTTCGTGGTGAATATCGAGTTCACTTCTGGCCGAGCGCCTGAGCCCGCAGCGCCGACAGCGTCGTGCGGGTGGTGATGACCTCGGGGTCCATCCGCAACTCGATCACGGCGGGCAGGCCCGATTCCACCGCCTGTTCGAACACCGGGGCGAAGTCGGCGGTACGCTCGACGGCGGCCCCGAACGCCCCGTAGCTGCGGGCAAGCGCCGCGAAGTCGGGGTTGGTCAGGTCCGTGGCGCTGACGCGGCCGGGATAGCGCTTCTCCTGGTGCATCCGGATCGTGCCGAAGATGCCGTTGTTGAAGACCAGGATGATCGGGGCCGATTTGGCGTGCATGGCGGTCGCCAGCTCCTGCCCCGTCATCTGGAAGCCGCCGTCGCCGACGAAGCTGACCACCAGACGGTCGGGATGGACGATCTTGGCGGCGACCGCCGCCGGAACCGAATAGCCCATGGCGCCGCTGGTCGGCCCCAACTGCCGCCCCGGCCTGCCGTATTTAAGGAACCGCTGAGCCCAGCCGCTGAAGTTGCCGGCATCGATCGTGACGATGCTGTCGGCGGGCAGACGATCGCGCAGCCAGACGGAGATGGCGCCAAGGTCGAGCGCGCCCCCATATGCCGCAGGCTCCAGCCACTCCAGGAAATCGCGCCGCCCGGCCTCCATCCAGTCGCGCCAGCGGTCGGAGCGCAGGTCGTGGAATTTGGGCAGGCTGGAGAGCGCCGCCGCAAACGCGGTCGACCCCGCCTGGATCGGCAGGTCGGGGCGGAAGACCCGGCCCAGTTCCTCGGCGGAGGCATGGACGTGGATCAGCGTCTGCCGGGTTTCCGGCAGATCGATCAGCTCGTAGCCCTGGGTCGTCATCTCGCCCAGCCGTGCGCCGATCACCAGCAGCAGGTCGGCTTCCTTGACCCGCGCCAGCAGCTTGGGGTTGGGTCCCGTGCCAAGGTCGCCGATCCAGGCCGGACTGTCGTTGTCCACCACGTCCTGCCGGCGGAAGGAAGAGCAAACCGGGATGTTGCAGGACTCGGCAAACCGGCGCAGGTCCTCGCAGGCTGCATCGGTCCAGCCGCTGCCGCCCGCCAGGATCAGCGGCCGGTCCGCCAGGGCCAAAAGCTCGGCGGTGCGCTTGAGGTCGGCCATTCCGGGATGGGCCTGGACCTCTGTGTAACGGCCAGTCTGCGGAACGCTGACGCGGTCCCGCAGCATGTCCTCCGGCAGCGCCAGCACGACCGGACCGGGCCGGCCCGACGTCGCCACATGGAAGGCGCGGCTGATGAATTCCGGGATGCGCGCCGCGTCGTCGATCTGCGCCGCCCATTTGGCGACCGGCGAGAACATGCGGCGGTAGTCGATCTCCTGGAAGGCCTCGCGCTCCGCCTGATCGCGCGCCACCTGCCCGACGAACAGGATCATCGGCGTCGAGTCCTGCATGGCGGTATGGACGCCGATAGACGCGTTGCAGGCGCCGGGGCCGCGCGTGACGAAGCAGATGCCGGGTCGGCCCGTCAGCTTGCCGGCGGCCTCCGCCATGTTGGCGGCTCCGCCCTCGTGCCGGCAGGTGATCAGGCGGATATCCGGGGCGTCATGGAAGGCGTCCAGCACATCCAGATAGCTTTCGCCCGCGACGCAGAATGCCAAGTCAGCGCCATGGACGCGCAGCGAATCGACAAGGATCTGCCCACCTGAGCGGGGCTTGGATGTACCTGACATGACGTTTCCCGGATTGTTTGCTGAGCAACATATATAGAGCGGGCGGAGTTTCCGACGCACCGCCCGGTATGTCAATCAGTGGCCCCAATCAATGGCCCTTGCGCTGCTCCAATGCCTTGTAAGCATTGCCGAAGCCCTTCAGGGAAAGCTGGGCCGCGATCCGCTGGTCCGGTGGAATCTTGAAGCCGACGATGGCCCGGTTGCCGCTGCGGAACATGTTCAGCACCTGATCGCGAAGCGTCGCCCGGACAAGGCAGACATTGGGATTGCAGGACTGGATCGGCAGATCGAGCGCCGGCTTGGTATCGATCTGGAGCACCATGCCGGATTCCTTGATCGCCTGCGGCGCGAGGTTGAATCCGAGCGACGGGGTATTGACGCCGGGGCGGAAGTAGATCGCGGCACTCAGCAGACCCAGCTTGCTTTCCTCCGCGACCACGTTCTGCGTGATGATGCATTTCGGGGCGCCTTCCGGCACCCGGTCCTTGCATTGCAGTTCCCAGTCGTCGAAGCGCTTCGTTTCGTCGGCGGCTGCGGCTGGGCCGGCGGCGAGTGCGGTGAAAGCTATCAGTACGGCGCCGAGAGTGACGCGCGCACCTGAAAGCCAAGCGTTGGAAAGCATGAGAACTCCTCCTTGAAGACGCCTTCGCGGCGGCTGCGTATTTTGCCGTACCCGTGGGTGTCATCGGTGCTGGACCCCAGGCTGGTCAGAACCCATAGTTCGACGGACATACCGCACGCAACGTTTAAGGTGAGCAGCCGGTGGCGAAGGATCGGACTTTGTTGGGAACAGGCTTAAGGCTTGGATGCGCCGCAGTCGCGCTGGCGAGCGCGCTGGCCGGTACCTTGATAAGCGGACCGGCATTCGCGAAGGACGATCTGGTGATCGGCGCGATCCAGTTCCCCGGAACGTTCCATCCCAGCATCGATGCGATGGCAACCAAGAACTACATCCTGGACATGGCCCGGCGGCCCTTCACCACCTTCGACCAGGACTGGAAACTGATCTGCATGCTCTGCACCGAGTTGCCGAGCCTGGAGAAAGGGACCGCCGTCGAGGTCACCAGACCGGACGGCACCAGGGCGATAGACGCGACCTTCACGATCCAGCCCGGCGCCACCTGGGGCAACGGCAATCCTATTACGACGAAGGACGTGCTGTTCACCTGGGAAGTCGGCAAGCACCCGCAGAGCGGCATCACCAACAGCCAGATGTTCGCCAAGGACATCGTCGGGGTCACGGCGGTAGACGACAAGACCTTCACCATCCACTGGGACAAGTTCAGGTGCAGCTACGATTCGATCAACGACTTCCTGCTGCTGCCCGAGCATCTGGAGCGCCCGGTGTTCGAAGCCGATCCGTCCCAATACCGGACCCGTACCCTCTACGATACCGACCGAACCAATCCCGGCCTCTACTTCGGCCCCTACAGGATTACGCGGGTCGAATCCGGCGCCTATGTGGTGCTGGAACAGAACCCGACATGGTGGGGCGAGAAACCCAGCTTCAAGCGGATCGTCGTGCGGACGATCGAGAATACCTCTGCGATGGAAGCCAACCTGCTCTCCGGCGAGGTCGATTTCGTCGCGGGCGAGGTCGGGCTGTCGATCGAGCAGGCGATTGCGTTCGAGAAGCGCAACGGCAAACGCTTCAACGTGGTCTACAAGCCGGGGCTGTTCTTCGAGCATATCGACCTGAAGCTCGACAACCCGATCCTGGCCGACGTGCGGGTCCGGCGCGCGCTGCTGATGGCGATAGACCGCGACGCGATCTCCCGTCAGTTGTTCGAAGGCAAGCAGCCGGTGGCGCACGGGCAGGTCAACCCGCTGGACCGCTACTACTCCGACGACTTCCCGAAATACCCGTTCGATCCCGCCGCCGCCGTCAAGATGCTGGAGGAAGCGGGATGGAAGGAGCTTCGCGGCGGGATCAGGCACGATGCCTCCGGACGCCGGCTCAGCCTGGAGTTCCAGTCCACCGCCGGCAACAGGACGCGGGAGTTGGTCCAGCAGGTGCTTCAGGCGCAGTGGCAGAAAGCCGGCATCGAAGTGAGGATCAACAATCAGCCGGCCCGCGTGCTGTTCGGCTCGACAATGCGGGAGCGGCAGTTTCCGGGTATGGCGATGTTCGCGTGGCTGAGCGCGCCTGAGAACATTCCCCGGACCATCCTGCATTCGACCATGATCCCGACGCCGGAGAACGGCTTTTCCGGCCAGAACTATGTCGGCTTCAGCAACCCGGAAGCCGACAAGCTGATCGACGACCTGGAGGTCACCTGCAAGGAGGACGAGGCGAGGCCGCTCTGGACCCGCCTGCAACAGATCTACGCCGAGCAGCTTCCCTCCCTGCCCCTCTATTTCCGGTCAGACAGCTACATCATGCCGCTCTGGCTGGAAGGCGTCAGGCCGACCGGCCACCAGTACGCGTCGAGCCTGTGGGTCGAGCAGTGGCGGTCGAAGCAGTGATGCGGCCGGCATAGATGCTGCGGTTCGTCGCGGTCCGGCTGCTCCAGGCGCTTATCGTCCTGCTCGTCATGTCGTTCCTGATCTACGGCCTGATCGGGCTGATGCCGGGCGATCCGATCGACCTGATGATCAACGCCAACCCCAACCTGTCGCCCTCGGACGCCGCGAGGCTTCGCGCGCTGTACGGACTCGACCTGCCGATCTGGACCCGCTATCTGAACTGGCTGGCCGCCGCCCTTCAGGGCGACCTCGGCTATTCCCGCCTGATTTCCCAGCCGGTGCTGGAGGTGCTGAAGCCGCGCCTGCTCAATACACTGCTGCTGCTCAGCATTTCGCTTGTGCTGGCACTTGCCATCGCGATCCCGCTAGGCGTCCACGCCGCACGGAAGCCCAATTCGGTGACCGACACCGCCGTCAACCTGCTGTGCTTCGCCGGGATCTCGGTGCCGCCGTTCTGGCTGGCGCTGCTGTTCATCATCCTGTTCTCGGTCACGCTGGGCATCCTGCCGGCGGGCGGGATGGCCCCCATCGGCGGCGACGGCGGTCTGGCGGAGCGCCTGCCCTATCTGGTGATGCCGGTCGCGACCCTGACACTGGTCAGCATCGGCGGCTATACCCGCTTCGTACGGGCAGCCGTGCTGGAGCAGTTGCGGCAGGATTATATCCGGACCGCCCGCGCCAAGGGCGTTTCGGAACGCGGCGTCGTCTGGCGGCACGCGCTGCGCAACGCCATGATTCCGGTGGTGACGATCGTGGCACTGGGGTTCGGCTCCCTGTTCTCCGGAGCGCTCGTGACCGAGACGATGTTCGCCTATCTCGGCATGGGCAAGCTGATCTACGATTCGATCCTGGGCAACGACTACAACATCGCATTGGTCGGGCTGCTGCTGGCGACGCTGATGACGCTGGCCGGCAACCTGCTGGCCGACCTCGGCTATGCCGCCCTCGACCCGCGCATCAGCTTCACGGAGACCAGGACTTGAGCGCAGGACGGCGCTTCCTGAGCCATCCGGTCTCGGTGCTAAGCCTGATCGTGCTGGTCCTGCTGGGGGCGGCCGCCCTGGCCGCTCCGCTGGTCGAGGGCTGGCTGGGCGTCGATGCCAACGCCGTCAGCCTGTTCAACCGCTTCGGTCCGCCCTCGGCGGAGAACTGGCTGGGAACGGACGAGCTTGGCCGCGACGTGCTGGTCAGGCTGCTCTATGGCGGCCGGGTGTCGCTGTTCGTCGGAATCGCCGCCGCGCTGGCTTCCGCCGTGATCGGGACCATCGTCGGCCTGATCGCCGGGTTCTACGGCGGACGGCTCGACGACTTCCTGATGCGGTTGACCGACGGCGTGATCGCCCTGCCCCTGCTGCCGCTGCTGATCGTTCTGGCCGCCGTCGATCTGGGAAAGCTGGGTCTTCCGGCGGGACTGGCGCAGTCCGATCAGGTCAGCCTCTACAGGATCATCGTGATCGTCTCGCTGGCGGGCTGGACCACCGTGGCGCGGCTGGTGCGCGGCGCCGCCCTCAGCGTGCGGCAGCGCGAGTTCGTCCTGGCCGCCACTGCCCTCGGAGCCGGCAACGCGCGCCTGATGCTGGTCCACATACTGCCCAACGTCGCCTCCCCCATCGTGGTCGCGACGACGCTGTCGATCGGCAACATCATCCTTCTCGAATCGGTGCTGAGCTTCCTCGGCCTCGGTATCCAGCCGCCGCTGCCGAGCTGGGGCAACATGCTGACCAACGCTCAGGAGCTGATCTGGTCGGCGCCCCTGCTGGCGATATATCCCGGCCTGCTGATCTTCGTCACCGTGATCGCCTTCAACTTCGTCGGCGACGGCTTGCAGGACGCGCTCGATCCCAGGTCAGGCCCTCAGCGCCGCTGATTGACACCTTTCCGCCATCTTGCGTGTTGTCCCGCCTGAAGCTCCGGTACCAAGGCCGGAGCTGGGTGCGAGAAGGAGACGACCAGCCATGAGGCAAAAAACCATAAATCCCCCGGTGTTTTGGGGGGCCAGCCTCATCGTCGGCGCTTTGCTGGCGCTTGGGGTTGTCTTTCCGCATGAGTCGGAGGAGATATTCGCGTCTGTCCAGTCCTCGATCATCGAAGGCTTCGGCTGGCTGTATATTCTATCGGTTGCCGGCTTCGTCTTCGTTTGTCTATTTCTGGGATTGAGCCGCTATGGCCGGCTGAAGCTGGGTCCCGACGATTCCGAACCGGACTTCAGCTATCCGTCCTGGATCGCGATGCTGTTCGCCGCCGGCATGGGCATCGGCCTGATGTTCTTCGCGGTGGCCGAACCGATCCAGCACTACGCCAAGCCGCCGGAGGCCGCACCGTTGACGATGGAGGCTGCCCGCGAAGCCATGGTCATCACCTTCGTCCACTGGGGCGTCCATGCCTGGGCGATCTACGGCATCGTCGGATTGTCGCTGGCCTATTTCAGCTTTCGCTACAACCTGCCGCTGACCATCCGCTCCGGCCTTTATCCGCTGTTCAAGAACCGGATCAACGGACCGATCGGCGACGCTGTCGATATCTTCGCGATCTGCGGCACCCTGTTCGGCATCGCCACGTCGCTGGGGTTCGGGGTGCTCCAGATCAACTCCGGACTGCATTACCTGTTCGGCCTGCCGAACGAGCTGTGGGTCCAGATCCCGCTGATCGTGGTGATCACGCTGCTCGCGATGGCATCGGTGCTGAGCGGCCTGGATGTCGGCATTCGTCGCCTGTCGGAACTGAACCTGCTCTGCGCGATCCTGCTGCTGCTGTTCGTGCTGGCGGTCGGGCCGACGACGTTCCTGCTGAAGGCCTTCGTCCAGAACGTCGGGACCTATCTGGACCATTTTTTCATCCGCACCTTCAACCTGTACGCCTATGAGCCACGCTCCTGGCTGAGTTCCTGGACGCTGTTCTACTGGGCCTGGTGGATCGCCTGGTCTCCCTTCGTCGGCATGTTCATCGCCCGCATCTCGCGCGGGCGGACGGTGCGGCAGTTCATCGGCGACGTCCTGTTCATCCCCAGCGGCTTCTCGTTCCTCTGGATGACGGTATTCGGCAATACCGCGATCTGGCTCGACATGAACGAGGCCTCCGGCGCCATCGCGGAGGCGGTGTCGGCCGACGTGTCAGTGGCCCTGTTCCAGTTCTTTACCTACCTGCCGTTCAGCGCCGTGGCCTCGGGTCTGGCGGTGCTGCTGGTCGCGATCTTCTTCGTGACGTCGGCCGACTCGGGTTCTCTGGTGATCGACACCATAGCGGCGGGCGGTGCTGAGACGACGCCCGTCTGGCAGCGGGTCTACTGGTGCAGCCTGGAAGGGCTGGCTGCCGCCCTGCTGCTGGTGGCGGGCGGGCTGACCGCGCTTCAGACGGTGACGCTGATCTCGGCCCTGCCCTTCACCTTCATCATGATCCTGCTGGCCGCGGGCCTGATCCGGGGCATGCAGGCCGACGTCGCCAGCAGTCAGGCGACGACCAGCACGGCGGTCCCATCGACCGAGATATCCTGGACGCGGCGGCTAGAGTTGATCCTGCACACGCCCCAGCGGACGGATGTCCGGCGCTTCATCGACGATGCGGTCAAGCCGGCGCTGGAGACGGTGGCGAAGGAGATGCGCGGACGCGGCCTGACGGCGACGGTCGAACCGGACGGAGACGACGGGGTGGCGCTGACCATTCCGGCGGTGGAGGTGCGCAGCTTCGTCTACGGCGTCCGTCCGGTCCGCCACCTCTTGCCCGCCTTCACGGCGGCCGAGGCGGCGTCGAGCGAAGAGAAACGCCCGCATAGCTGGGTGGCGCGTACCTTCTTCTCCGACGGCAGCCGGGGCTACGACGTGATGGGATTTTCCCGCGACCAGATCATCAGCGACGTGGTGGCGCAGTACGAACGCTATCAGGCGCTGACCCAGTCGAAGGCGACCGCCCTTTACATCACGTCGCCCGACCCAGCCTGAGAAGACTCAGCCTGAGGTGGGCAGAACAACCTCTGCAACTCGGCAAGGAACGGTCTGACCCGGTCCGAGGCGATACGGTAATGGATCACCGTTCCTTCGCGCCGGGTCGCCACCAGCCCTTCCTCCCGCAGCAGCGCCAGATGGCGCGACAGGTTGGACTGGTTCAGGCCGAGCGTCTGGAGC
>DASQKT010000124.1:0-2808 GCA_035630415.1 Skermanella sp. | reverse complement strand
CGCCCGGCGACACCCTCGTCAGAAACCCTCATCGATCTTCAAAATCAACCGGACTAGAAACTCCAGAGCGAGACACTCCCGATGTGGAAACCAGCGACTGGAGAGCCGTGTGCGGGAAAACCGCACGCACGGTTCGGAGGGAGGGGAGGCGAAAGCCTTCCCTACCCCTATCGGAAAGGGGGGGGGACGGCCTAAGTTAGCGCTTATGGGACGTGGCTTAGGGCGAGGTCGGTTCGCGGTGAAAAAGTGCCCCCTGCCGTGGACGCATCATCAATGCAACACGGCGGGGGGCGCTTCTTGATTTCATTGATCTTCTTGGAACAATCCTCAGAACGGCATGATGATATCGAAGATCTGCTGGCCGTAGCGGGGCTGCTGGACGTCGCTGATCTGGCCGCGTCCGCCGTAGGAAATCCGGGCCTCGGCAATTTTTTCATAGCTGATCGAATTTGCCGAGTTGATGTCTTCCGGCCGGATCACGCCGGTGAGCTGAAGTTCGCGGACCTCGAAGTTGACCCGCACTTCCTGCCGGCCCTGAAGCACCAGATTGCCGTTGGGCAGCACGTCGGTAATCAGGGCCGCGACCTGGAGCGTGATCGTCTCCTTGCGGTTGATCTGGCCGGTGCCCTTGTTGCTGGTATCGCTCGACAGGTCGATCAGGCTGGCGCGGCCGCCGGCCACCGAGTCCGGAAGGATCTTGTTGAGATCGTAGCCGAACAGCTCCGGCATGCCGGCGTTTTCGCTGTTGGCGCGCGTCCGGGTCGTCTGGTTGTTGATCTGCGCCTGATCGTTGATGTTGATCGACACCGTCAGGATATCGCCGACCCGGCTGGCCCGCTGGTCCTTGAAGAAGGCCCTGGCGCCCGAGCGCCACAGCGAGTTCGCTTCCCGCACCCCTGTCTGCGGCGCCGGCATCGGCAGGCTGACCGGAACGTAACCCGCCGCGCGGTTGGGGTTCTCGATCTGCGTCAGTGGAGGCGGGCTGCCGACTTCCGACATGCGGGTGGTGGCGTTGCAGGCGGTCAGCAGAGCGGCCGATGCGGCGATCACTGCGAGACGGGAGACGGTCATGGCGAAATTCCTTGATACGCGGGGCGCATGAACGTCTTTGCAAGCCCGATGCCAGAGGTGATTGTATCGAGAACGGCGTGCCGCTTCAGTTCAGGACGGTGCCGCCGGGCTTGGAGACGGAGACCTGGTTCGGACCGATGACGACCGCTTCGACCGTCCTGTTGCTCATGGTGTTGACGACCCGGATCACCTGACCGTCGGAACCGGCTTCCAGGGCCTTGCCCTGGGCGGTCAGCGTCATGGACTTCTGCTGAAGGACCATGGTGACCAGCGATCCCTTGGTGACGACCTGCGGCTGCTGAAGGTCGCGGGCTCGGATCGGGGTGTTCTCGTTGATCAGGCGGCGCGGGGTCTGGCCGATCAGGTCGGTGGTGTCGCGTACCAGCTCGCCGCCCATACGGTTGATGCGAACCTCCATGTAGCCGATATCGGACGCCGTGATCACTTCGCCGGGTTTGATGCGCCGGGTCAGGACCGGCACGTCCAGCAGGGCGGCCGCCCGGCCGCTGATGGCGGTGCGGGTCTGTTCCGGCCCTTGGGCGGGGGTGACCAGAACGGCGGAGAACCGCCCTTGGACCTGATCGAAGGTCACGGATTCCAGCTTCAGCGTGGTCGGCTGATCGGCCGGCAGATGAACTTCCAGCAGCTTGTTGTCGAGATCCACGTCCAGCCGGTCGGCATTCGCCTTCGCCGTCAACTCTGATTCGACCGCGCTGCGGACCATTTCGGCGTTCACGACCGAACTGGTGCGGGTGACGGTGGCCCGGTCGAACTGGCTGTTGGGTTTCCAGGAGATCTGGTGGTAGGACGCGATGCGGAGCAGGTAGGTTGCATCATAGGTGGCGCGGCGTCCCGGCGCCGGCGCGCGGCCGACCGGCTGGTCTTCCTTGCCCATCACGTCGTCGAACAGGTCGCCGAGGAGAACGGTGTCGCCGCTGATGGTGCTATCCGTCCGCAGGGTCGCCGCTTCGGCGGTCATGGACTGGGCGGCTGCCGCGATGGCAAGGGCGGCGGACACGGCGATCAGGGCAAGCTTGTTCATTTTCTCTATCCTCGGTTTTCTACTCGTGCTTCACGCCGGTCAGCGCAGCTGGCTGGTCGTGGTCATCATCTGGTCGGTCGTGCTGATGACTTTCGAGTTCATCTCATAGGCGCGCTGCGCCGTGATCAGGTTGGTGATCTCGGCCACGATGTTGACGTTGCTGGTCTCGAGGGCGCCCTGGACCAGCCGGCCATAGCCGGGAGCCGAAGGGTTGCCGGGGACGGCGTCGCCCGAAGCGGGGGTCGCCAGCAGCAGGTTGCTGCCGATCGCTTCCAGGCCGGCGTCGTTGGCGAACACCGCGAGCTGGATCTGGCCGACCGTCTGCGGCTGGATCTGGCCGTCCAGCTTGACCTGGACCTCGCCGCTGCCATTGACCGTGATATCGACCGCGTCGGCGGGAACGACGATGCCGGGCTGGACGGTGTAGCCGTCCGCGGTCACCACGGTGCCTTCGGCGTTGAGCTGGAACGAACCGGCGCGGGTGTAGCCGGTGTTGCCGTCGGGCATGGTGATCTGGAAGTAGCCCTGGCCGTTGACCGCCATGTCCAGCGAGTTGTCGGTCACCGACAGGTTGCCCTGCTCGTTGATCCGGTAGACCGCACCCGTCTTGACGCCGGCGCCGATCTGAATGCCCGAGGGGACGATGGTGCCCGCGTCCGACGAGGTCGAGCCGACCCGGCGCTGGTTCTGGTACA
>DASQKT010000123.1:0-5188 GCA_035630415.1 Skermanella sp. | reverse complement strand
AATGCCAGGGTCGCCTTGCCGATGCCGGGAATGCCGCCGATCAGCCATGCGTGGGGCAACCGGCCGGAGTTCCAGGCGTCCAGCAGCACCTGCTCGGCGGCGTGGTGGGCGAGCAGGTCCGGGTTGTGGCGCGGATCGGGGAATTCGGTAGTCATGACGGCAGGCGGCCGGCGACGGCTTTCATGATGGCGGCATGGACTTCGTCCACGCTGCCGGACGCATCGATGACGACGCAGCGCTGCGGCTCGCGCGTGGAGATCGCCAGGAAGCCTTCCCGCAGGCGGTGATGGAAGGTCAGGTCCATCCGCTCGTAGCGATCCTCGCCATCATGGCGGGCATGGGCGCGGGTGACGCCGGCTTCCGGCGGAATGTCGAGGATCAGCGTGAGGTCGGGAACGAAACCGCCGACGGCGACTTCGTACAACCGCTCGATCGGTTCGCGGCCGAGGCCGTGACCGTAGCCCTGATAGGCCATGGTGCTGTCGGCGAAGCGGTCGGACACGACCCAGCGGCCGGCATCCAGCGCCGGCCAGACCGTCCGCGCCAGATGGTCCCGCCGGGCCGCGAAGTGAAGCAGCGCCTCGGTTACTCCATCCCAGCGGCCGGGATCGCCGGAAACCAGCAGCTTGCGGATCTCCTCGGCCCCCACGGCGCCGCCCGGCTCGCGGGTGGCGAGCACGTCCCGCCCCTGCCCGTTCAGGGCCGCGACCAGCAGGCGCACCTGGGTGCTCTTGCCGGCGCCCTCTCCCCCTTCGAAGGTTATGAAGCGTCCGCGCGTCACCGGTCAGCCGCCCGAGACGAGATGCATCGCGGCGGCGCCGATGCGGCCAATGAATCCGAGACGCTCGACGTCCTGGCCTGCGACCAGCGGCACTTCGCGCTTGCTGAAGCCCGGCGCTTCCATGACGACCTTGCCGAGCTTGGTGCCCTTGGCGACGGGAGCCGGCACCGGCTCCTCCAGGACGACGGAGACCTTGAGGTTCTTGCGTTCGTCGCGGTTCATCGTGACGCGCAGGTCGTCTTCGACCACCAGCGGGACGGTGCTGGCGGCGCCCATCCAGACGGCGGCCTGATCGACCGGCTCACCCTTCTTGAACAGGGCGTAGGATTCGAACTCGCGGAAGCCCCATTCGAGGATGCGGGCGGACTCGTCGGCGCGGGCCTGCATGCTCGGCAGCCCGTTGACCACCAGGATCAGGCGGCGGCCGTTGCGCTCGGCCGAAGCCGTCAGGCCATAGCCGGCGGTCTCGGTATGGCCGGTCTTCATCCCGTCGACGTTCATGTTGCGGTAGAGCAGCGGGTTGCGGTTGCCCTGCTTGATGCCGTGATAGGTGAACTCGGTCTGCGAGTAGTAGTGGTAGAACTCGGGGTATTCCTTGATCAGGTGCTCCGCCAGCAGGGCCAGATCGTAGCAGGTCGAGTAGTGATTGTCGTCCGGCCAGCCGGTGGCGTTCTTGAAGTTGCTGTCCACCATGCCAAGCTCGCGGGCACGCTTGGTCATCTCTTCCGCGAACCGCTCTTCCGACCCCGACAGACCTTCCGCCAGGACGACCGAGGCGTCGTTGCCGGACTGGATGATCACGCCCTTGATGAGGTCTTCCACCTTGATCTGGGCGTTCAGCTCCGTGAACATCTTGGAGCCCTGCATGCGCCACGCGCGCTGGCTGACCGGCATGGTATCGTCCAGCGACAGCCGGCCCGCCTTGATCCGCTCGAAGACCATGTACATCGTCATGATCTTGCTCATCGACGATGTCGCCATGCGCTGATGGGCGTTCTTCTCGAACAGGGTAGTGCCGGTCGACATATCGATCAGAACAGCCTGTCTCGCGATGGTATCGAGCGACGCGGCCGAGGTGGCGGACGCGATGCAGGCGACTATGATCCCGGCGATCCAGGCGATCGATTTGCGCGGATGGGCGACGGACATCTGTTTTTGCTACCCTCTGTTTCCTGATTCTGATGCGGGTCCGGTTCAGTCCACGATGACGCGCGCACCGTTGTTGCCGGCTTCGATGACCTGATTGAGGATCGAATCGGCGGCCTCGACGCTCGAAAGCGGACCGATACGAACCCGGAAATACTGGGTCTGGCCGACCATGGTCGGATCGATCCGGGTAGTGCCGAGGTCCGACAACCGGGCACGCAGCCTGTTGGCATTGTCATACACCGTGAAGGCCCCGGCCTGCACGTACAACCTGCCGTTCGACCTGACCGGAGTATCCGCGACGACGGCGGCCGGCATGAACCGGCCATCGACAGTGGCGCCCGCGACGGTCTGCGACGGGTCGAAGGCCTGCCGCTCAGCGACCCGCCTTACCGGCGTGGCGCCTTCGACCTGCACAGCGCCTCGGGGGGCCGCGACCGGCTTGGGGGCACCGTCGGGAGAGATATCGGCGACGCTGACCCCCGCTTGTCCCGCGCGGGCCGCTGCCGCGACGGCACGGCTTTCTTCCGGCAGGACCGCGACCCTGACCTTGGCGCTGCCCTGCCCTTCGAAGCCTAGCAACTGGGCGCTGCGGCGCGACAGATCGACGATCCGGCCGGGAACGAAGGGGCCGCGGTCGTTGATCCGGACGATGATCGAGCGGCCGTTCTCCAGATTGGTCACCCGGACGAGGCTGGGCAGCGGCAGCGTCTTGTGGGCGCCGGTCAGCTCGTTCTGGTCGAAGGTCTCGCCGTTGGCTGTCGTTTCGGCATGGAAGCCCGGACCGTACCATGAAGCGATGCCGGTCTCGTCATAGCCGAAATCTTCCTTGGGATAATACCAGACGCCCTTAACCTGATACGGTTCGCCGATCTTGTAGCCGGCGGCGGAGCGCGTCTGTCCCTGCACGGCGGCCTTTTTCCCTGATCCGGTTTCCGCGCATCCGGCCAATGCCAGAACGGCCACCGCTATCAGCAGGCCATCCGCCAGCGTCCTGGTCATCGATTTGCCGGCGACGATATTCCTGGCCATAACTTTCCCGGCCATCCTGACTTCCCTCTAAAGGCGGAGCGAAACTAACTCATATACTCATAACCTCCAACAAAAATGGTTAATCGTTTCGTACAGGTCCGGGAAACCATGTGTCGGTGCGATCCATCAGCCGGTAGGCCGCCAGCCCGACCCATTCCCGCACGCTCTCATTGAGGGCATCGAGGCCGGACAGCAGATCGGGAGTCCAGCTCAGCTTGCCCGCCGTCCTGTAATCGACCGGATAGGCCAGGACCGGCCATCCGGCATGGCGGAAGATGCCGACCGAGCGCGGCATATGGGCGGCGGAGGTAATCAGCAGCCAGTTTTCACCGGGAAGCGGATTGGCCAGAGGGCGGCTGAGGACCGCGTTTTCATAGGTGTTGCGCGACTCGCGTTCGAAGATGACGCGTGAAGTGTCAAAACCCAGGCCGTCCAGCACTTGGCGGACGACTTCGCTCTCCCGCAGGTCGCCGGCGAACACCAAGCCCGAACCGCCGGTGAAGATGAGCCGCGCTTCGGGGTAGCGGCGGGCGAGCGCCACGAACTCGGTGATTCTCTCGCCCGCACTGTTCAGGACAGGCTGACCCCGTTCCGCCGTCATCTCGGTATTGACCGATCCGCCCAGCAGGACGATGCCATCGATCCGGGCCGGCAGGTCAGGCTGGGGAAAACGGTCTTCCAGCGGCTGGAGCGTCATCTGCCCGACCGGCAGCAGCGTCAATGCCGCGACGAGCAGCACAGAGGCAGTTACGAGCCTTTTTCCCAGGAGGTCGAGCGGTGGCTGGCGCGTTGCCTGGAGCATCCGCCCGAGGATGAGCATCATGGCAAGCAGGTTGCCGGGGCGGACAAGCGCCCACCCTAGCTTCGACAGGACGAAGATCATGGTGTAGGCGCTTGCCAGTTCAGACAGGTCGATGCGATCAGATATCGGCGTAGCAGTGGGTTTCCGCCGCCCCACCAGGATGGGTGACCGCTCCCTTTTCCGCGTCGCCGACGGTCTGGGCGTATTTCCACAGAGCGCCGGACTGGAAATCGTGACGGCGGGCGGTCCAGGCCTTGCGGCGTTCCGCCAGCTCGTCGTCAGACAGTCCGACCGAGATGGTCCCGGCCTCGGCATCGATCGAGATGATGTCGCCGTCCTTCAGCAGGCCGATCGGTCCGCCGACCGCCGCTTCCGGACCGACATGGCCGATGCAGAAACCTCGCGTGGCGCCGGAGAACCGGCCGTCGGTGATCAGGGCCACCTTGTCGCCCATGCCCTGGCCGTAGATGGCCGAGGTGGTGGACAGCATCTCGCGCATGCCGGGACCGCCGCGCGGTCCTTCGTAGCGGATGACGATCACTTCGCCTTCCTTATAGTCGCGGCGTTCGACGGCGGCAAAGGCGTCCTCCTCGCAGTCAAACACGCGGGCGGGGCCGGAGAACTGGAGCTTCTTCATGCCGGCCACCTTGACGATGGCGCCGCCCGGAGCGAGGTTGCCGCGAAGGCCGACGACGCCGCCGGTCGGGGTGATCGGGTCGCTGGTCGGGCGGATGACGTCCTGGTCGGTCGGGAACACGACGTCGGCGAGGTTCTCGGCGATCGTCTTGCCGGTCACCGTCATGCAGTCGCCGTGGAGGTAGCCGCCGTCGAGCAGGGCCTTCATCAGGACCGGGACGCCGCCGATCTCGAACAGGTCCTTTGCGACGTAGCGTCCGCCCGGCTTGAGGTCGGCGATATAGGGAGTGCGCTTGAACACTTCGGCGACGTCGTGCAGGTCGAATTCGATCCCGCATTCATGCGCGATGGCGGGAAGGTGCAGGCCGGCATTGGTCGAACCGCCCGATGCGGCGACGACGACGCAGGCGTTTTCCAGCGCCTTGCGCGTGACGATGTCGCGCGGACGGATGTTGCGCCGGATCAGTTCCATGACGGCGCGGCCGGACGCCTCGGCATAGGCGTCGCGGCTTTCATAGGGGGCCGGAGCGCCGGCGGAGCCGGGGAGCGCCAGTCCCATCGCTTCGGAGACGCAGGCCATCGTGTTGGCGGTGAACTGGCCGCCGCAGGAGCCGGCGGAGGGACAGGCGACGCATTCCAGCTCGTGCAGATCCTCGTTGCTCATCTTGCCGGCGCTGTGGGCACCGACCGCCTCGAACACGTCCTGGACGGTGACGTCCTTGCCCTTGTAGCGGCCCGGCAGGATCGAGCCGCCATACATGAAGACGCTGGGGACGTTGAGCCGCACCATC
>DASQKT010000122.1:0-14699 GCA_035630415.1 Skermanella sp. | reverse complement strand
CGTCGGGATGACGCGCATCTTCAGTCCCTGAAGGTCTTCGGCCTTGGTGATCGGGCGCTTGTTGCCGTGCATCTCGCGGAACCCGAGGTCCCAGTACGCCAGTCCGACCAGCCCCTTTTCCGGCAGCTTGTCGAGCAGCTTGCGCCCGACCGGACCGTCCAGGACGGCATCGGCTTCAGCCGCCGTGTTGAACATGTAGGGGAAGTCGAGGACCGCCATTTCCTTGACGTTGCCGGCCAGCAGGCTGGCGTTCATGACGGTCAGGTCAACGGTGCCGCCCTGCATGGCGGAGACTGTCTGAAGGTCCGCCCCCAGCACGCCGCCGGGGAAGGGCTTGACCGTGATCTTGCCGCCGCTCTTCTCCGCGACCAGATCGGCGAACTTCTGAACGCCCAGGACCTGCGGGTGTCCCTTGTTGCTGGCGGACGGGAATTTCAGCGTCCGCTTCTGGATGTCGGCCGCATTGGCGGCGCCGGCCAGCAGCATCATGCCGGGGATCAGGAGACCGGCAAGGATCTTGGATGAAAGTGTTTTCAAGGTGTTTCCTCCTTCGCTATCCGCTTCTTGGGGGAGCGGTATGGTTGACTATACAAGTCGTTCTGTTGAGCGGAGAATGCGCAGCTTGACCGTTAACGTCAAATACCAAGATATGCGTTCAACTGAACATGATGTTAATTCGAAGGCCGAACTACCGCCGTCATCTCGGCCCGCAGCAGGGCGATGAAACTCTCCGCGAAGCTCGACAGCCCGCGCTCCGCCTTGACCGCGACATAGGTGTCGAAGGAAGTCGGTTCGTCGATATCGAGCAGGCGGATGCCCGGCACCGCGTTATGGGCGACGGTGAACTGGTCGATCACCGCGATTCCCAGTCCCGCACTCACCAGCCGGCAGACCGTGGTGCCGAAGCGGGCACGGATCGGCATCGTGTAGGTCAGGTTTCGGCGTTCGAAGATGTCGGCCATGATGCGGCCATAGGGATCGTTGGGATCGATGCCGATCAGGGGATAGCGCGCGATATCTTCGGCGGAGACGGACTTGCGGTCCGCCAGCGGGTGGTCCGGCGGCGTGATGCATAGCAGCTTGCCGCGCGCCAGCGCTATGCAATCCAGCGACGGATGATCGACCTTGTAGCTCATCGCGACGATCTCCCCCTTTTCCAGCAGGAGGTAGTCCATCGCTTCCTCGATCTTCAGGATATCGACGTCGATCACCAGACCGGGATGCTTCGCGACGATCCGCTCGATCGCCCGAGGCACCATCATGTTGGCGATGCTGGGGACCGATGCGATCTTCAGCTCCGATCCGTGGCCGCTCTCCAGCCGCTTGACCGTGAACTGAAGGTCTTCGACCTTCTTATAGACGGCGTTGATCTGGCCGAAGACATCGCTGGCTTCCGCCGCCGGGACGTAGCGGCCATGACGCCGGTCGAACAGCCGGAAGCCCAGAGACTTTTCCGTGTACTTCATCAGGCGGCTGATGCCGGGCGCCGAGACGTTGAGCAGCTTCGCCGCTCCGTTGATCGTGCCCGCGACCATGACTGCCCGGATCACCTCGATTTGCCGTAAGGTCAGCATCCTCCATGGATCGCAGGTCGCCCCGATTAGTTCAAGCGGGATCAGGTCCGGCGGCGGGTCACCCTGTCCACAAGATAGGCGATCGACCGATACGGAACGCCCGAGTGCTCCGACAAGCCGATCTCGCAGGTCCGGTTCGACGAATAGCCGCCCTCGCAGCCGGCGGGAATGGAGTCCGGCAATCGGCGGAGCGCATGGTCGTTCAGCTCCGGCGTCGAGAAGCCCTTGTCGCCGGCGAAACCGCAGCAGCCGACGCCCTCCGGCACTACGACCGTCTCGGCGCAGGCCTTGGCGAGGCCGATGATCTTGTCGCCCAATCCCATCCGCTGGGCCGAGCAGTTGACGTGGACCAGCACCGGGTCGGTCTGCTTCGCGACCACCTCCAGCCGGGGCATCACGTGGTCGTGCAGGAACTCGACGCTGTCGAGCACCGTCACCCGGCCCGACAGCATCTTCTTCAGGCGGAGCGTGCAGGCGGAAGCGTCCATGACGACCGGGATGCGTCCGTTGTCGTCGGCGGCGATCAGGGCCGCCGCCAGCTCCGCAGTCTTGGCATCGGCCGCCTCGGCCAGCCCCTTGCTTTCGAAGGCTTGCCCGCAGCAGAGATTGCCGAAGCCTTCGGGCAGGATCGGACGGAAGCCGGCCTTGACCATCAGGGATGTCAGCCGCTCCGGCACCGCATCGGTCTCCGGTGCTCCGGGCGACGCGCCGAAGGTCCTGTTGGCGCAGCTCGGCATGTAGATCACGGGGGTGCCCGATGCGTCCCCCTGCCCCGCCGCCGGCGGCGATGCCGGGCGCGGCAGCGCCGGGCCGATCTTCGGAATCCGGTCACCGGAAAGACGCCGGGCGTAGCCGGCCAGCCGGTCCGTCGCGGCATGTCCCAGCGTGCGGTTCGACAGATCGACCGCGCCCAGGCCGAAGCGAGCCGCCGCCAGCGTTCCGCCGAAGTAGCGGCCGGCGATATCGCCGATCCGGTGAGCCAGACGCGATTGCCGGCGTCCGCGCAGCGCCTTGGTCAATGCCCCGGTTTCGATCCCGACCGGACAGGCGGTGGCGCACAAGCCGCAGGCGGCGCAGGTTTCCAGCCCTTGGTAATCATACAGCGTCCGAAGGCCGGCTTCGCGCTCCGGGTCGGCGTGGCTATCGGCCAGCCGGGAAATCTCCCGCCAGCCGACGATGCGCTGGCGCGGGGTCAGCGTCAGTCCCGCCGACGGACACATGCGTTCGCAGAAGCCGCATTCGATGCAGGTATCGACCAGGACATCGGCCTTGGGCAGCGGCTTCAGGTCACGCAGGTGACCCTGCGGATCGTCGCTGATGATGACGCCGGGGTTCAGGATGCCGGTCGGGTCGAGCAGTTCCTTGATGGTGCGCATCAGCCGGTAAGCGTCGCGGCCCCATTCCATCTCGACGAAGGGGGCCATGTTGCGGCCCGTGCCGTGCTCCGCCTTCAGCGATCCGTCGTATTTCTCGACCACCAGCTTGCAGACGTCGTCCATGAAGCCGGCGTAGCGCTCCACCTCGGAATCGATGGCAAAGTCCTGGGTGAAGACGAAATGCAGGTTGCCGTCGAGGGCGTGGCCGAAAATGATCGCCTCATGATAGCCGTGCTTCTCGAACAGGGTCTGGAGGTCCAGCGTGGCTGCGGCCAGATCCGCTATCCGGAACGCCACGTCCTCGATGATGACCGTGGTCCCGGCGCGGCGCACCGCGCCGACGGCGGGGAACAGCCCTTTGCGGATCTTCCATAGCTTGCCGAACTCGTCCGCATCTGACGTGAAGGCGGCGGGAGCCAGGGTCGTGACGCCGTCCAGCACGGCGGACACTTCGGCGATCCGGGCGTTCAGCTCCGCCTCGTCCTCTCCCCGAACCTCCACCAGCAAGGCGGTGACGCCGTCGCCGAGGCCTCGGATTGCCGCCGGCATGCCCGGCTTGTCCTCGACCGAGCGGAGCGCCGCCCGGTCCATCAGCTCGACAGCGGCGACCGGCGCCGGCTTGAGCAGGGCCACGGCCCGGCAGGCTTCGCCGATGCCGGGGAACAGCAGCAGGGCGCTGGCCTTGTGGGCGTGCTCGGGAACGGTGCGGTAGGTGATCTCGGCGATGAAGCCTAGGGTGCCTTCGGAGCCGATCATCAGGTGCTGGAGGATGTCCAGCGGGTCTTCGAAATCGACCAGCGCGTTGATGCTGTAGCCGGTCGTGTTCTTGATCGCGAACTTGTCGCGGATGCGCCGCGCCAGCGCCTCGTCGGCGCGGGTCGCGCGGCCAAGCTCGTCCAGCCGGGCGAGCAATTCGCGGTGGCTGTCCCGGAATCGGGCGACGCTGTCGCGATCTCCGGTATCCACCAGCGTACCGTCCGCCAGCAGCAGGCGCATGGAAACCAGCGTCTTGTAGCTGTTGTCCGACGTGCCGCAGCACATGCCGGACGAGTTGTTGGCGGCGATGCCGCCGATCATGGCGCTGTCGATCGAAGCCGGGTCGGGGCCGATCTTGCGGGCGTAGCTTGCCAGCCGCCGGTTGGCATCGGCGCCGAGCACGCCCGGCTGAAGCCGGACCAGCGCGCCGGCCTTCTCCACCGTCACCCGGTTCCAGGTGTCGCCCAGCATCATCAGCACGCTGTCGCTGACCGCCTGACCGGACAGGCTGGTGCCGGCGGCGCGGAAGGTGACGGGCAAACGATCGCGGCGGCAAGCGGCGAGCACGGCTGCCGCCTCGCCCTCGCTCTCGACCTTGACGACGACCTGGGGGATCAGGCGGTAGAAGCTGGCGTCTGTCCCGTAGGCCAGCAGCCGCAACGGATCGCGGATGACGCGGTCGGGACCGAACAGGCCGGTGAATTCGCCGATAGCGCCGGCATAGGCGTCTGGACTGCGTATCACTGAATTGGGAGACGTTCCATCAGGCATGCCGCAACCCCCTTGAGCTGCTGGACGGATGATTCCGACCGCGCGTTTCCTCACCATGCGGCCCTTCGAAGGGAGCCGCTGCGGCAGATGGGTACGCTAGTTTTACCTGTTTAGTAAAGTGGTAAAAAGAGTTTGCCAAAACTTCGGTCTGGTCAGGACCGGTTACTTCGTCTTGGCAGTGACAAGTTTCGCTCCCTGCTGACGCCGAAGTGCGACTTCTAGCCGCGCATCCGCGCGCTGGGCTTCCCGCAGGGCTTCCATGGTCGAAGCAAGGTGGGCGTCGGCGGTCGCCCTGGCCGCTTCGGGGTTGCCGGCGGCGATGGCGTGATAGATCGCCTGATGCTGGCGCAGGAAGCTGTCGCGGACGCCCCGGCGCTGATACAGGCTGGTGCGCTCATAGAACACGTCCTCGCTCATCATCCTGATGAACTGCTGCATGATCCGGATCAGCACTTCGTTGTGCGATGCCTCGTAGATCGCGAGGTGGAAGGCGGCGTCGGCGGCTGCCTCCTGCGACGGGTCATCCAGCCCGTGCGCTTCCTCCATCTGGCGCAGGCAGGCCGCCAGTTTTTCGAGATCTTGCGGGGTCGCGCGCTCCGCCGCGAAGGCGGCCGCCGGCCCCGCCATCATCCGGCGGAATTCCAGATAGTCGAACGCGGTTTCCGGATGGCACTGGAGCAGCCGGGCGAGCGGATCGGCCTTGGCCGCGTCTTCGTCTTCGGGGTCTTCGGGCGCGCTGTTCATGCCGCCACGATACCGGACCCGGCCCTGACTGTTCAATGCCTGCGACATTTGCAACACCCCACGGAATGCATTTTTCCATTTACAAGACCTAGGTATTTAATTTATCCACCCCGCAGCTTGTCGGTCTAATAATTTTACCAATGCCGGCGACATGGACATAAAAAACATCAAACGGCCGGCAGGCGCCTAATCAGGCGCCGGCGCGGCAATCCGGAGTGGAAACGATATGCAGCCCTGGATGCAGGTTTACGACCCCGCAGGCAATCTGTGGGTGTCCGCGCTGGTCGCGGCGCTTCCCATCATCTTCTTCTTCGTGGCGCTGGCGGTCCTGCGCATGAAAGGCCATATCGCGGCGACGATCACCGTCGCCATCGCTCTGGCCGTCGCGATCCTTTTCTACGACATGCCGGTGGGTCAGGCGCTGGCGTCGGCGGGTTACGGTTTCGTGTACGGCCTGTGGCCGATCGCCTGGATCATCCTGACCGCCGTGTTCCTCTACAAGGTCACGGTCAAGACCGGCCAGTTCGACATCATCCGCGCCTCGGTCGTGTCGATCACGGAAGACCAGCGGCTCCAGATGCTGCTGGTGGGGTTCTCGTTCGGCGCGTTCCTGGAAGGCGCCGCCGGCTTCGGCGCTCCCGTCGCCATCACGGCCGCATTGCTGGTCGGGCTGGGCTTCAATCCGCTCTACGCCGCCGGCCTCTGCCTGATCGCCAACACCGCCCCGGTCGCCTTCGGCGCCATGGGCATCCCGATGATCGTCGCAGGGCAGGTGACGGGGCTGGAAGCCTTCAAGATCGGCCAGATGGCCGGCCGGCAATTGCCGCTGCTGGCGCTGTTCGTCCCGTTCTGGATCGTCTTCATCATGGACGGCGTCCGGGGCGTCAAGGAGACATGGCCGGCCGTGTTCGTGGCAGGCTTCACCTTCGCCGTCGGCGTCTTCTTCACATCCAACTTCATCGGGCCGGAACTGCCGGACATCACCTCGGCGCTGCTCAGCCTCGTCAGCCTTACCCTGTTCCTGAAGGTCTGGAAGCCGAAGCGCATCTTCCGCTTCGACAATGAAGCCAGCAATGCCAAGGTGGCCGCGGTCGATTACACCCGCGCCCAGGTCATCAAGGCATGGTCGCCCTTCGTCGTGCTGACCGCCGTCGTCACGGTCTGGAGCCTGGCGCCCTTCAAGGCGATGTTCGCCAAGACGGGATCGCTCGCCTCGACCGTCTTCTACTTCCCGATCGAAGGCCTGGACAAGCTGGTCACCAAGGTCGCCCCGATCGTTTCCTCGCCCAAGCCCTACGACGCCGTCTACAAGCTGGATCTGGTCGCCGCGACCGGCACTGCGATCCTGATCACCGCCATCATCTCCATCGTCTTCCTGAAGATGAAACCGGCAACGGCGGTCGCCACCTTCGGCGAAACGCTGAAAGACCTGCGCCGTCCGATCTACTCGATCGGCATGGTGCTGTCCTTCGCCTTCATCGCCAACTACTCCGGCCTGTCATCGACGCTGGCCCTGCTGCTGGCCGGCACCGGCAAGGCCTTCCCGTTCTTCTCTCCCGTGCTCGGCTGGATGGGCGTCTTCCTGACCGGTTCGGACACGTCGTCCAACGCCCTGTTCGGGGCGCTCCAGGCGACGACGGCGCAGCAGCTCGGCCTGTCGGACATCCTGATGGTAACCGCCAACACGACCGGCGGCGTCACCGGCAAGATGATCTCCCCCCAGTCGATCGCCGTCGCCTGCGCCGCCGTCGGTCTGGTCGGCCGCGAAGCCGACCTGTTCCGCTTCACGCTGAAACACAGCCTGTTCTTCGTGGCGATCATCGGCGTGATTACGGTGCTCCAGGCCTACTACCTGACCTGGATGATCCCGTAACCTTAGAGAAAACGGGCAGAACAAAGCGGCGGCAGGTTAACCTGCCGCCGCTTTTTTTGTTAAATTGAAGTCAAATTCACAGGTCGGTTACTTCGGTGAAGACGGCATTTCTTACCGCGAAGCCGACACGATATCGTGGCGAGCGATGCGGTTCAGGCTTACTTCAAGCCGTGCGTCGGCCTTGGCGATTTCCTTCAGGGCGCCCGCCGTGAATGCCATGTGGTCGCGGGCCGCCTGACGGGCGGCTTCGGCGTCGCCGGCCATGATGCCGTCGCGGATGGCGCGGTGCTGGTCCAGCAGCAGGTCGCGGACATTGCGGCGCAGGTATAGGTTGGCGCGGTTGTAGAAGACGTCGTTGCGCAGCATGTCGGACAGCGACCGCATGACGTGGAGCATGAAGAGGTTATGCGACGCCTCGTAGATCGCCAGATGGAAGTCGGCGTCGGCGTTGGCCTCGTCGGTCGGGTCGTCCTTCTGATGAGCCGCTTCCATCGCTTCGAAGCAGCCCTGGATCAGTTCGCGGTCCACTTCCGTCCCGCGCAGCGCCGCCAGATAGGCCGCCGAGCTTTCGGCCAACCCCCGGAACTCCAGATAATCATAGGTCGCGTCCGGGTTGGTGTGGACGACGTTGGACAGCGGCGCCGTGAAGCTCTCGTCCAGCAGCGGCGCCACATGGGTCGCCCCGCCCCGCCCGCTTGTCAGCAGGCCGCGCTTCTCGAGCTTTTCCAGCGCCTCGCGCAGGCTTGGGCGGGACACGTCGAAGCGCTGCGCCAGCTCGCGTTCCGGCAGCAGGCGTTCGCCCGGACGCAGCGACCCTTCCAGGATGAGCCGTTCCAGGCGTTCCGCGATGGCATCCGCGAGTTTGGCGGGACGGATCGGCTCGGTCATGGAAGTCTGCGGCCTCTTAATGATACACGTCTGCTTTCCTTATGGAGTTGGTAAGCCGCTTTTGCAATGGCAACGGCCTCGGGCAAAAATCTTAACCGGCGTTAAGCTGTTTTCGGATGACCAGGATGATCAATTCCTTCGGACCATGAACGCCGAAGGCAAGCGTTTGTTCGATATCGGCGGTCTTCGAAGGCCCCGACACCACAACGACATTGGTCGGCATCCGCAAGGCCCAGCCCTGCCTCACCATGAGATCCGCCAGCGTGTCGTGGATCGTGTCCTCCTCCACCAGCGCTATGTGGATCGGCGGCAGCAGCGACATCAGGCGCGGCTCGCGCGCGGTCGGCCACAGGACGACGGAGCCGGTTTCGGCGATCCCGGCGGACGCCCAGGTGATGCCGGCGTCGATCCGGTGGACGAGATCGTCCTTCAGGTCCTCCACCGCCCTGTCATAGGCGACCAGCGCCGGCGCCTGGTCGTCGCCGCTCCAGGCGGCGGCGAGCTGAGCGGCGACCGGCGATCCATCGCCGTGGAGCAGGGTGCGGACGCCCCGGTTGTCCAGCAGGGTGCGGAGCCGCTGGGGCCACGTGGCGGCGTCGACGTCATGGACCTCCGCCTTCATCGCCTCGAACATCGCGCGGAAACGGTCGAGCCGCGCCGCCGGTTCGTAGACCGGCGCGGTCCAGTCCGGCAGATCGGGCAATGGGGAAGGCGGGGCCGCGCGCAGGCGCGACAGGATGCGGGTGCGGGCGTCAGGCATCGTCGAACCCCTTGTCGCGGGCGAGTTGGTGGAGGGTCTTGCGTGCGAATTTCGGCTTGGCGCGGACGCCGGTCCAAGCTTTCAGCGGCGGCAGCGACGACGGGATCAGGTTGCCCAGGGTGGCAAGCACCCCCGTCCCCATCCTGTACAGTGCCGGATGGGCGTTCAGTATCTTCCAGCCGGCCCAGGCGGATGCTTCCGACAGCGTCCAGCCGTGGCCGCCTCCCTTGACGGCCTGCGACGCCGACGGCCGGACCGCCTCGCGCCGCAGCCGGACCAGGATGTCGGCGATCGGGATCTTGACCGGGCAGACCTCGACACAGGCATTGCAGAGGCTGGAGGCGTGCGGCAGGTCCTCCGCCACGTCCAAGCCGGCTATCTGCGGCGTCAGGATCTTGCCGATCGGGCCGGGGTAGACCGCATCATAGGTGTGGCCGCCGACACGGGCATAGACCGGACAGTGGTTCATGCAGGCGCCGCAGCGGATGCAGCGCAAGGTCTCGCGCAGTTCGAGGTCGGCGTAGACGCGGGTCCGGCCGTTGTCCAGCAGCACCAGATGGACCTCCTGCGGTCCATCCTTCTCGCCCGGCTTGCGGGGCGAGGTGATCATGTTGACATAGGTCGTGATCGGCTGGCCGGTGGCGGAGCGCGGCAGCAAAGCCAGCAGCGGCGGGATATCGTCCAGCGTCTCGACCAGCTTCTCGATCCCCATCACCGCCACGTGGAGCGGCGGCAGGGTCGTGGACATCCGGCCGTTGCCCTCGTTCTCGATCAGGACCAGCGTGCCGGTTTCCGCCACCGCGAAGTTGACGCCGGAGATGCCCGCATCGGCCTCCGCGAACTTTGCGCGCATGACGCGGCGGGCGGCGGCGGTCAATTCGTCGACGTCCTCGGTGTAGCGCTGGCCCTCGATGTGCTCGGAGAAAAGCTGGCCGATCTGCCCCTTGTTCTTGTGGATGCAGGGCATGACGATGTGGCTCGGCATCTCGCCGGCAAGCTGGATGATGTATTCGCCAAGGTCGGATTCGACCGCTTCGATCCCGTGTTCGCCGAGAAAGGCGTTGAGGTGCATTTCCTCCGACACCATCGACTTGCCCTTGACGACGGTCCTGACGCCGTGACTCCGGAAGATGTCCAGCACGATCCGGTTGGCGTCGCCCGTGGTCTCCGCCCAGTGGACCTTGATGCCGTTGGCCGTGCAGCGGGTTTCCAATTGCTCCAGCAGTTCCGGCAATCGGGCCAGCGCCCGTTCCTTGATGGCGGCGCCGCGTGCGCGCAGCCGGGCCAGATCGGCGGCATCGGGGAACTGCGCCGCCCGCTTGGTCATCAGACCATCCATCGCACGCCGGAAATTGGCGCGGAGCGGCTTGTCGTTCAGCGCCACATGGGCGCGACCGGCGAAGTTGGTGACAGTCACGTGGCCCATATGACCGTCGCCGCCGGATGCTTTCGATTCAGCGGACATCGCTGCGCTCCAGCAGGAATTCGGCGAGATGCCGGTTGCGGACCCGGCTGCCCGACTTCTCCATGGCGCCCGAGATATTCATCATGCAGCCGCAGTCGCCGGTGACCATTTCGCTGGCCCCGGTCGCCTCGACCGAGGCTATCTTGTCCGCGACCATCGCGGCGGAGACTTCCGGCTGACGGACGGAGAAGGTGCCGCCGAAGCCGCAGCATTCCCGTTCCCTCGGGTTCTCGACCAGCGTCACGTTGGAGAGCGAGCGCAGCAGGCGCTTCGGCTCGTCGGTGACGCCCATTTCCCGCATGGAGTGGCAGGAGCCGTGCCATGTCACGGTGACCGGCTCCCCCTTGTCCTCGAGCTTCAGGTCCAGGACATGGACCAGGAACCAGCTCAGCTCATAGACCCGCGCCGCGAAGGCTTCCGCCTGCGCCCGGTCGGGCTGATCGGCGAAAAGCTGCGGATAATGGACGCGCATCATGCCGGCGCAACTGCCTGATGGAACGACGATTGGCCAGGGTTCGGGGAACGCCGCGAACTGGGCGCGGATGACGGCGCGGGCTTCCTCGAAGAAGCCGCAGTTGCGGGCCGGCTGCCCGCAGCAGGTCTGTCCCTGGGGGAACACGACGCGCAGCCCTTCGCGCTTCAGCAGCTCCATGCCGGCAAGGCCGGCATCCGGATAGAACATGTCGACAAGACAGGTGCCGAAGAAATAGACGGTGGACGGTCGTTCGACCGACACCGGCGCTGCCGTGGACGTGTGCGCGACGCTCAAGGTTTTCTCCCCCTTTGGGTAAAAAATCGAAGGCATCGCCGGATGGCGGATACCGGGGACATTTCCCGAACCGCTGTCACGTCCCGCCCCGCCGTTTCTTCGCGGTCATGCAGAGCGGCTCACCAGCCGACCGGCACGACCCACTTATTGACCATAATCTTGGATTTGGATAAATGATTTGACCATGAAGGTCAATCTGTAATTCTATTTTGACCGTCGAACGAAAAAGGCCCCTCCTCCCAGCCGGGAGGAGGGGCCTTTCAGGGAAGCCGGATCAGGCTTTGGCGGTCGAGCAGAGCTTCCAGTCGTCGCCCTGCAAGGCGAACAAAAGCGCCAGCGGCTGCTGGGTGCTGCGGTCCAGCACCACGCGGAAGCGCGTGCCGACGCAGGCGCCCTGCGCCTTGGCGACCGGCAGCTTGACGCTCTTGGACTTGAGGCAGCCGTCGGCAGTCTTGGGAAGGGCGGCGGTGAAGGGCTCCGGCGTCTTGCCGTTCAGTTCCATGAAGTAGTCGGTCGGCTGGCCGCCCTGGACCTTGGCCTGAAGGACGATCGAGCCATACCGCGACTTGTACAGGCCGGACTGCTGGTTGCCGTCGGCCATGCCGGCGGGCAGCGGCCGGAACGAGACGGCGCCGCAGGCGGGCGGTCCCTTCTCGGCGGCTTTCTTCTCGGCCGACATGCCGGTGGTGGGGGAAACGAAGGCTGTCGCCGCGATCATCGCGGCGGCCAAGGCAAAGCGGAAAAGGATCATGTATCCAACCCTCGCAGAGGTGTCCGCCGGCGATTTTTCCGGCAGTGGCGCGGTATAGCGGCGGGATGGTTAACGTCTGGTGAAAATTAGCCGGGTTAGCGTGTCGTCTCAGGAAAAACGCTTCCGAAGCTCGGCGAAGGCGACGGTGGCCAGGGCCGCAGCCTCGGTCGATCCGTGGCCGCTGACGTCGGGGTGGACCGCCTTCAGTCGCTCTCGGTAAGCTGTCTTCAGGTCTGCGAGCGTGGCGGGCATGGCGGTCAGTCCAAGGGCCGCCAGCGCTTCCCGCGTCCTGGAATCGACCGCAGGGCCGGGTTGACCTGGAGGAGGGTCGGGGTCCGCTCCCTTCGGTTCTTCGCTGCCGGACGCGGCGTCGAAGAAATTCAGGTCCGCTTCCAGCCGGCCAATCGTGGCCGTCAGATCGTCGTGCTCGTCCAGCCAGAGCGTCAGCCTTTCCTCCAGACTTTCGAGCGAGACGCGAAGGGCAGACCGCCGTTCGAGATCACTTTCGGCGGCGATCTGCGCGGTCAAGACTTCCCGCGCCTTATCATAGCGGAGGATATCGGCGATCAGCGCTTCGCGCCGCGCCTTCGCGGCGGCCAGCTCGCGGCGGAGGCGCGT
Organism: Skermanella sp.; assembly: GCA_035630415.1. GTDB lineage: Bacteria > Pseudomonadota > Alphaproteobacteria > Azospirillales > Azospirillaceae > Skermanella. Next base: position 2,354 of record DASQKT010000122.1, on the reverse strand, counting down.
GACCACCGTGCCCGCGTCCTCCGCCCGCCCGCCGGTACGCGCCGACGGGTCAAGGCGGTCGAGATAGGCCGCGACAGTGGACGCCGCCGATCCGAAGATCAGCCTGAGAAGCGTCCCGAACTCGCCGAGAGCGTCATTGCCTGAAATCCCTGGCCGCCGCCGGCGGAAACGCACCTTCAATGAACACTCCACCCGATGGGGCGACACGATCTCGCCGGTGCAGGGGACTTTACGGGGAAGCCGGAAGCTATGCCAGAAGCCCTGTGAACCCGTGGCGGTTCTTCCTTTCGCATGAGCGAAGGCGAAACGATTCATACTATCCGGATAATCCTTAAGATTTGATTAAATTTTACATGAATTGAAGGCATCCATTCCTCCGCTTCGGTCGACAGAATATCGTTATATCAACAGCTTATGCGCCAATTTGCTCATCATCTAAATCGTTAGAGGTACACGGCGATACGCCTATCGATAGTTTGAAGTTAACACGAAATTAAAGCACATTCTCATCACCAGCAACGAGGGAGCACAAACGACCAAAGACGAACCGAACAGACCACATACTGAAAAAATCTAAATCACCAAATCAAAATCTACCTTCCATAAATCGCCTGATACTCATTCAAAAAACTGGTTTCTTTAGGCAGTATGAATGTCGAGTAGTTTTCAAAAGGCATAGCGGGTGATCCTGTTACCGCCAAATGACTTCCGATAACTGTCACATAGCACCCCACTGGTTCCCATCCCCTTAATTGTCCTCATGGAGTGATTGTCATGGAAAGCATCAAGCTCGTCGCCGAATACGTTTCCCACCTGCCGGTCGTCGCCAAGATCGCCCCGGCCCTGTCGAACCGCCGCGGTGTCGCAGCCCTGGAATATGGCCTGATCGCCTCCCTGATCGCCGTCGTCATCATCACCGCCGTCAGCACCCTGGGCGACAACATGTCGCTGATGTTCGATGAGATCGCTGGCAAGATCAACACCACCATCCCCGAGTAATATCGCAATCGGCCGCTGGAAGCGACATCATGCCAATTGCCGACATCATCCTTCCAGCGGCCTGCCTCGTTTATGTTCTGGCCGCGACCAACGATCTGGTCACCAGAATCATACCGGATACCTGTTCTCTCGCACTTCTTCTTCTTGGTCTCTCCCGCCTGATACTGATCGATGGCAGCGCGTCGGCACTCGCCGATGCAGCGACCGCCGCCGGGGTTTTCACGGTCCTCGTCATGCTCTGCATGGCCGGACTTCTCGGCGGCGGCGATGCCAAATTGATAGCCGCCAGCACGTTCTTCCTCGGGTTCGAACGGCTGGCGGATTTTTTCAGCACCACAGCACTGTCCGGGGGCATTTTAGCCCTCCTCTATTTGATCGGTCACGCCATCCTGTCCGGCCGCACGATGCAGCTTCCCCCTTTATCCGGCCCAGGCTTCCGCCACGGCTGGAAACGCCGCCTCAAGGTGGCGCTGGCGGCGGAACACCGGCGCATCGCCCGAAAGCAATCAATCCCATACGGCGTTGCCATCGCCGCCGGCGCACTGATCTCGCTCGGCGGCCTCCATTGATAAGGGTGCCGTCATGTTTCTTCGAATTCTGCTCATCGGCCTGGTAAGCCTGTCGCTCGGCATCATCGGCCTCGTCGTGGTGCGCTCCCTGCCCCACGACGGCGGCGGAACCGCCGAAGCTGCCCCACCGCCGGCCCTTGGCGCCGCGATCATGGTGGCGGCCAAACCCATTTCCGCCGGCACCCTGCTCCGCGCCGACGACGTGCGCTGGCAGGACTGGGCAGCGGGCAGCGTACCGTCAGGATATTTCAACCGCTCCTATGTTTCCGCCGATGCCGTCATCGGCTCGGTAGCCCGGCGCAATTTCGCCCCCGACGAACCGCTGATCCAGGGCCAGATCGTCAGCCCCGGCGACCGTGGTTTCCTTGCCGCCGTCCTGACCCCCGGCAACCGGGCGGTTTCCGTCGCGGTCGATGCGGTCAGCGCCGCCAGCGGCCTGATCTGGCCCGGTGACCGGGTGGACCTGATCCTCACCCAGACCTTCGAGAACGACGACACCAAGCCCAGCCAGAAGGCGGTCGGCGAGACCGTGCTGACCGACCTGCGGGTGCTGGCGATCGATCAGCATCTCAAGGAAGCGGTCAGTTCCCAGTCCGACCCGGCGGAAGTCCGGACGCCCCGCACCGTGACGCTGGAAGCAACCGCCCGGCAGGCCGAGATGATCTCGGTGGCTTCCGGCCTGGGCCGGCTGGCCCTGGCGCTCCGGAGCATCGCCACCGAAGCCGACGCCGCCGAACCGGCCGGCAAGGTCGTTTCCACCTGGGCGGCGGATGTTTCCCCGGCCCT
>DASQKT010000121.1:0-2986 GCA_035630415.1 Skermanella sp. | reverse complement strand
TGCCTTTCAGCCTCCGTGTTCTACTTGAGAACCTGATGCGCCAGGTTGCCGACGGTCGGTCATCGCCGGGCGAACTGGAAGCGCTCGTCGAACGCCGCGTCGGTGCCGGTTTGACCTTCTATCCCGCTCGCGTCTTCCTGCAAGACCTCCTCGGCGTTCCGGTCCTGGTCGACCTCGCCGCACTTCGTGATGCCGCCGCCGCCGCCGGTGGTGACCCGCGATCGGTCAACCCGAAGGTGCCGGCCGATCTTGTGATCGACCATTCGCTAAGGGTCGATGTTTCGGCGACTGCCGAGGCGCGGCAGACCAATCTGGCGCTTGAATATGAGCGGAACGCCGAGCGTTTCAGCTTCCTGCGGTGGTGCCAGGGCAGCTTCGACCGGCTTCGGGTCGTGCCGCCGGGCAAGGGCATCATGCACCAGATCAACCTCGAGTATCTGGCGAAAGTAGTCTGGACCGAGGAAACACCTGACGGGATCATAGCCTATCCGGATACGCTGGTCGGCACCGACAGCCATTCCACCATGATAAACGGATTGGGCGTGCTCGGCTGGGGCGTCGGCGGGATCGAGGCCGAGGCGGTGATGCTGGGCAAGCCGGTGTCCTTGCCGGTACCGGAAGTCGTCGGTGTCGAAGTCGTCGGAACGCTGCCCGAGGGTACCACTCCGACGGACCTCGTGCTGACGATCACCGAGAAGCTGAGAACCCTTGGCGTGGTCGGCAAGTTCGTCGAATTTTTCGGACCGGGCCTGGACGCTCTCCAGGTCGCGACAAGAGGCACGATCGCCAACATGGCGCCCGAGTATGGCGCCACCTGCGTCTTCTTCCCCCTGGATTGGCGTGCGCGCGACTACCTGCGGCTGACAGGACGCCCGGAGGAGCAGGTTCAATTGGTCGAAGCCTATGCCAAGGCGCAGGGACTTTGGCGTGACGGGACGACACCGGCACCAGAGTTCGACCAGATCGTGACGCTCGATCTCGCAAGCATCCGCCCCTCTATCGCAGGCCCGTGGAACCCGGAAGATCGTATCGATCTCGATACGGTCGCCGCCGCGTTCGGCGAGCATCACGAGAAGCTGTGCGGCAAGCCCGTCTCCGACCGGAAGGTGCCGGTCGAAGGTGCTTCGTTCGACCTGACGGACGGCGCCATCGTCATCGCGGCGATCACGAGCTGCACGAACACCTCCAATCCCTTCAACATGATCGCGGCGGGTCTGCTGGCCCGCAATGCCGTGGCCAAGGGGTTGAAGGTCAAGCCGTGGGTCAAGACCTCGCTGGCGCCCGGCAGTCAGATCGTCGCGGCCGTACTCGATCAGACAGGCCTTCAGGAGTCTCTCGACGCCCTTGGCTTCCATGTCGTTGGTTTCGGCTGTACCACGTGCAATGGCATGTCCGGTCCGATCCCCAAGCCACTGGCCGAGGCGATCGAGGCCAGCAAACTGGTGGCCGCCGCCGTGCTGTCGGGCAACCGAAACTTCGAAGGCCGTATCCACCCGAACGTCCGGGCGGCCTATCTGGCCTCTCCCGCCCTGGTGATCGCCCATGCGCTGGCCGGGAGCATGACGGCTGACGTCGCCTCCGGTCCGCTGGGTTTCGATCCTGCCGGTCAGCCGGTCACGCTCAAGGATATCTGGCCGGACACGGAGGAGATCGTCGCGATCATCGACTCCGCATATGGACCGGAGCTGTTCCGGAGCAAGTACGCCGACCTTTTCGAGGGAGACGAAACCTGGGAAAAGCTGGGAGGCGGAGGAGGCGACCGCTTCGCCTGGGACGCCGCCAGCACCTATGTTCGTTGCCCGCCCTACTTCGACAAGCTGGCTCGGGAAATCCCGGCGGTCGGTCCCGTGACCGGCATGCGCCCGCTCGCGGTGCTGGGCGACAGCATCACCACCGACCATCTGTCGCCGTCGGGCGCCATCGTCGCGGGTTCGCCGGCAGCTAAGTTCCTGACGGACCGGGGCGTCAAGCCGGCGGACTTCAACTCATATGGAACACGTCGCGGCAATCACGAAGTCGCGGTTCGCGCGACCTTCGCGAATATCCGCCTCCGTAACAAAATCGTTCCGGGTGTGGAAGGAGCCATGACGAGGCTTCTGCCCGACGGCACGACCTTGCCGATCTTCGATGCCGCGCTTGAGTATGGCCGGCGCGGCGTTCCGCTGGTCATCGTGGCCGGGCGCAACTATGGCTGCGGCTCGTCGCGCGACTGGGCGGCCAAGGGTGTCGCCTTGCTGGGCGTCCGCGCCGTGATCGCCGACAGCTTCGAGCGCATCCACCGCACCAACCTGATCGGCATGGGCATCCTGCCGCTCGTCTTTCCAGACGACATGACGGCCGAGGCGCTGAAGATCGACGGCACCGAAACGTTCGATCTTCCCGATTTGCCGTCCGAACTGGGCGTCCGCGCCTCGATCACCTGCGTCATCAACCGCGCCGACGGAACGCGGCAGACCGTTCCCCTGACGCTGCGCATCGAAACCGACGATGAGCTGGCGTGGTGGCGCCATGGCGGCATCCTGCCGTTCGTCTGGCGCGATCAGGTTGCGGAAATCAACGAGGAAGCACCATGAGCCAGAAATTCGTTCCCGCCGTCTTCATGCGCGGCGGTTCCAGCAAGGGCGTCATCTTCCACGCACGCGACCTGCCCGACGAGCAGGGCGCACGGGACAAGCTGTTCCTGGACGTCCTGGGCACGCCGGACCCTTACGGGCGGCAGCTCAACGGCATGGGGGGCGGGATCTCTTCGCTGTCCAAGGTCGCGATCATCGGACCGCCGACCCATCCCGATGCCGACGTGGATTACACGTTCGGGCAGGTCGTGGTGGACCGGCCGCTGGTGGACTACGGCGCCAACTGCGGAAACCTTTCTTCCGTCGTCGGTCCCTTCGCGGTCGATACCGGCCTCGTCGAGGCAGCCGACGGCGAAGTACTGGTCCGTATCCACAACACCAATACCCGCAAGATCATTCATGCCCGTTTCGCG
>DASQKT010000120.1:0-7639 GCA_035630415.1 Skermanella sp. | reverse complement strand
GCCTTGCTCACGATGTCCAGGAAGCGCTTTTCCAAAGCGCCGAGATCCTCGGGTGAAGCCGATCTCATATCGACCAGCATCCAGGCCTCGGTTGGAATGGAATTGACGGAGGTGCCGCCGCCGATCACGCCGACGCTGTGGGTCGTTCCCTTGGGCACCTCGATCCCGGCAAGTCCCTGCATGGCGGCACCAAGCGGATACATCGGGTTGACGGTCCCGAACGCCCGGTAGCTATGGCCTCCCGGCCCCTTATAGCGCACCTCGTAGCGCTTGCTTCCGGCAGCCGTATTCATCACCTGGTCTGGATAGAGCCCGTCGAACGTGATGAATGTCTTGATCCGGTCTTTGTACTGTCCCTGGCGGAGCAGGTACTTGACACCGCGAAGGTCTCCCAGTCCTTCTTCGCCGACGCTGCCAACGATGAGGATGTCGTGCCGGTGTTTGATGCCGGCTGCATCCATGGCCCGCATCATGGCAAGGATTGCCGCCAATCCGCGACTGTTGTCGGCAATGCCGGGTGCGGCGATCTTTGTACCGTCGCGCTTCGGCGTGAGGTCGGTATCCATGTCGAATACGGTGTCGAGGTGGGAGACGATCGCAACCATCTCGCCGTTGCCCGTCCCTTTGCGAACGGCCAGGACGTTCCCTTCCGGGTCGATCGAGACATCCGCGAGACCCTGCGTCCGCAGCATGCCGGCGAATGCCTCCGCCTTGCGCTGCTCCTGCCTGAGAGGAGCCGGAATCTGCTGAAGCTTGAGGTTTTCCTCGACGATCCGGTCGTGTCCGCTGTCGAACAACGCCATCGCATCCCGATAGCCGGAACTTTTCATGACGCGTTCGACTGCGGGGTGCGTCGGCTGCTGGGCTTGCTGCGCACGGGCTTGAGATGAGGCGCCCCCCACCGAAGTCAGTAGGGCCAAGGTGATGAAGGCTGTTAAGCCTCGAGACATTGCGTTCTCCCATGCGGTGAGCTGCTGATCCTGGGAAACACGATCAAGAGGCGAATGTCCCGGACGACGTGATCAGAGCGTCGATCGTGTCCCCGGCCGGACATCCTTGACCAAGGTGGCCGTCCAGCCGAAGGAGATCAGGAATGTCCAGCGCATTTCCCGATGTTTCTCTGGGTAGAACCTCCCGCGCTTCGTTGTCCGAGACGACTACCAGACTGCCCTGACGTGTTGGACTGCGAAACAGCTGGCGAACGGCGTGGGATCGACGCCGTTCGCCCCTTGGGAAAAACAGGTTATCCTGCGAACCGTGCTTCGGGCACGCCCCGGATACCGAGGCCGGTGATCGCGAACAGGCTGCCGCGCAACTGACCATCGTCGGGGAAGCGCGGCAGTGGCGGCTTTGCCATCGAGGTCACGTAGAGGACATCCAGATCGGGACCGCCGAACATGACGCTGGTCACCTTCTTGACCGGCATGTCGATCTCACGGTCGAGCGATCCGTCGGGAGCGAAACGCAGCAGTTTCCCGCCATAGACCAGCGCCGACCAGACGTATCCCTCGGCATCCACCGTGGCGCCGTCGGGGGCGCCGTCGCGGCCTTCGAACGACGTGAAACTGCGGCGGTTGGAGACGGCGCCGGTTTCGGTATCGTAGTCGTAGGCGCGGATCTCGCCAGACCAGGTATCCGTGAAGTACAGCGTCCTGCCGTCCGGGCTCCAGCACGGGCCGTTGCTGACGATGATGCCGGTATCGATCCGGTGAACGCTGAGATCGGGATCGAGCCGGTAGAGATTGGCGTTCGGGCCTTCCTCCATGCAGTCCATCGATCCCGCCACGAAGCGGCCCTGGCGGTCGACCTTGCCGTCGTTCAGCCGGTTCTGCGGCCGGTCCGGTTCGGGGTCATGGATCAGCTCGACGTCACCCGTCTTGAAATCCAGGGTGTGGAAGCCGCGCTGCAAGGAAACGATGGCCCCGCCATCCCGGCGCAGGCACATCGAACCGATCTTCTGCGGCACGTCCCAGCAGCGGATCTCCCTGCCGTCTTCGGTGCAGCGGAAGACGCGGCCGTCGAAGCTGTCGATCCAGTACAGCCGCTGCTCCTCGACATCCCAGAGCGGGCCTTCGCCCAGCGTCGTCTTTACGTCGGCCAGCACTTCGATACGCATTGTTTTCTCCCGTTTTCCTGATCGTCCATCAGCTTGGCGGCCGCTTCCCCAGGGGTGCGGCCGTCGCCGTCACTCCGCGATGTCCGCCGCCGCCTTGCGCTTGTGGCGGACCAGCGCCATCAGGCGGCGGTCGCGCCAGCGCTGGCGCTCGGCCAGCTTCGTTGCGGGCAGGCGCTCGCGCCGCTGCGCCTCGATGTCGTCGAGGACAGGACCGGTCCAGTCCACCCGGCGCTGCATGCTCTGCCCCAGCCGCTCGTACAGCCGTCCGTAGCGCCCGACATAGTCGCGGACTCCTCCGGGTGCGTTTAGATCGATGGTTTCGAACGGACCGATGAACGCCCAGCGCAGCGCCAGCCCTTCCCGCAGCCCGATATCGATGTCCTCGACCGAGCAGTAGCCGTCCGCCACCAGCCGGAAGGCCTCGTCGAGCAGGGCGCCTTGCAGCCGGTTCATCACGAAGCCGTCGAGTTCCCGCTTCATGACGATCGGCGCCTGTCCGATGCCGCGTATCACCGTTTCGGCGGCGGTCATGGTTTCGACCGAGGTCCAGGGCGCCGGGACAAGCTCGACCGCCGGGACGAGGTAGGGCGGGTTGATCGGATGAGCGACCAGACACCGCGCCCGCCCCGGCAGATCCGCCGTGAAGTCGGACGGCACGATGGCCGAGGTGGAGCTTGCCAGGATGGCGTCGGGCGGCGCCAGCGCATCCAGCCTCGCCCAGAGCGCACGCTTGACCTCGACATCCTCCGGTGCGTTCTCCTGCACCCAGCGGGTGCCGGCCAGCGCTGCTTCCAAAGTGGCGGCGGCGCTGATCAGGCTGCGCGTCTCCAGGACGCTCCGCCCTTGCAGCAGATCCTCGGCGGCGAGATCGCCGAGCAGGTTTTCGATGGTCGCCAGACTGGCCTCGGCAGCGCCTTCCGCCGGGTCCCACATGACCACGCGCCAGCCGGCGCGGGCAAAGGCGATAGCCCAGGAACGTCCGATCAATCCGCTACCGACGATCGTGACTTGTTCGGATTTGGCCGGTTCAGACATAGGGGTTTCCTCAGTTGAGTTTCAGCATTGTGTCGATTGCCCGCCGTCAGCTCGACCGCTCGCGGAGCGCCAGCACGGCGCCCAGGACGACGAGGCCGAAGATGATGTCGCGGACGGAATGCGGCAGCGTGGTCCCGACCAGCAGGGTCGACAGCGCCATCAGCAGCAGCACGCCGCCCAGCATGCCGAGATAATGGCCGCGCCCGCCGGTGATCAGGCTGCCGCCGACGACCACCACCGCGATGGACGGCAGGAGATACTCGTCGCCCATGCCGAGGCTGGCCTGACCGCTGAAGCTGGCCAGCAGAATGCCGACCAGGGCGGAGCAAAGCCCCGACAGCGCGTAGACGCTGATCAGCGTACCGCCGACGCCGACGCCGCTGAAACGCGCCGCCAGCGGGCTGTTGCCGACCGCATAGACCCGCCGGCCGAAGGTGGTGCGGCCCAGCAGGACCACGGCTGCGGCGATGAAGGCCGCGACCAGCCAGACTGCCGGCGTCAGGCCGAGGAAACGGCCGGTCATCATCCAGCGCATGGCCGGCGACGCGAAACCGTCGGGCGTGCCGCCGCTATAGATCAGCGCCACTCCCTGAAGGATGCCGTTCATCGCCAGCGTCATCACGATGGGCGGCAGCCCGAACAGCACGATGCCGACGCCGTTCAGGGCGCCCAGGCCGGCCCCGAGCGCCAGGCCGAGCGGAACCGCCCATAGTGCCATGTCGTCCGATCCGCGCAGCAGGCCGGCGACCACGATGCCGACCAAGGTGATCATCCACGGCACCGACAGGTCCAGCCCGCCGGTCAGGATCGCGGCGCCCTGTCCCAGCGCCAGGATGACCAGGAAGGAGGAAAGGACGATCAGCGAGTTGAAATAGCCGGGATTGGTCAGCGTATTGCCGTGGACGATCTCGGTGATGACCAGCACCAGGATGAAGCCGACATAGGACGGGACGATGTATTGCAGGGTTTCGCGGTGGCGCGCCAGCCAGCCGGGCAGGGGTTCCCGCGCGGTGCGCCGGGCGCCTTCGGCCAGCCGGGGGACCGCCGGGTTCGCCGGATGGTCGGCGGCCCGCGTGCCGGTCCGCCGGGCCTGGAGCTTCAGCAGACCCAGGCGGATGTAGTCGGCCAGAGGCGAATGACGGCTCAGCGAGGCGCCGAGCACGGCCAGCACCAGCAGCGCGCCTTCGGCGATGGAGCTGTAATAGGCGGAGACGTTCAGGACGAGCAGGATGTTGACCGCGATCATCAGCGTATAGGCGCCGATGATCGACCCGATGGCGCCGCCCCGGCCACCGCCCAGCACGGTGCCGCCCAGGGCCACCGCCGCGAAGATCTGCAACAGCATCGAGCGGCCGATCAGCGGGTCCGCAGACCCGGTCTGGGCCGAGACGAAGGCTCCCGCCGCGCCATAGAACATGCCGGCCAGCACATAGGCGCGGAACTTGATCCGCCGCGTCGGCATGCCGGCGGCTGATGCCGCCTCCTCGTCGCTGCCGACAGCGTAAAGGCCGACGCCGAAGCGCGTGTTCCGGATCAGCAGCCAGACCAGGGCCGCCACTGCGACCACGACGACTGGGGCCGGCAGTATCCCCGGAATGGCATCGCCGGTCAGGAACGCCATGAATTCGGGCGCTATGGCGCCGCCAGGCGTGTCCATGATCAGCAGGATCAGGCCCTGGATGATGAACATCGTCGACAGCGTCACGACGATCGGCTGCAACCGTACATAGGCGATCAGGAAACCGTTGACGGCGCCGACCGCAGCGCCGATGCCAAGCGCGCAGAACCCGAACAGCACCTGCGACGTCAGATCGGTGCCCATGCCCGAACCGAGCACGACGTTGACCAGCGACACCACGGCGCCCGCCGACAGGTCGAACCCTCCCGTCAGCACGACGACGGTTTGGCCCATCGCGGCCAGCGCCAGGGCGGCGCCGCCGGCCGACATGAAGCTGAATTCGAAATAGCTGAAGCTGTCGGAGATCAGCGTGACGGTGCTGAACAGGATGGCGAAGACCGCCAGGGCGATCAGGATGCCGCGATGCCGGGCGACCATCGGACCCCAGTTGGCGCCGGCGGGCCGGGCCGGCAAAGCCGTGATGCTCATGCTACGTTTCCTTCGGCGACGTTTGCTGCGGCGGCGCTCGCCTTGACGGGGCGCGGTCCGCCCAGGGCGGCGCGCATGATCCGCTCCTCCTCGATGGCGTCGCCCTCCAGCTCCTCGACGATCCGCCCGCCATACATCACCAGCACCCGGTCGCAGAGATTGACCAGTTCGGTGATTTCCGTGGAATAAAAGAGGATCGAGCCCCCCGCCGCCGCGAAGTCGCGCATCAGCACGTAGAGCTGGTGCTTCGTGCCGATATCCACCCCGCGCGTCGGATCGAACATCAGCAGCACCCGGCTGCCGGTCAGCAGCCACTTGCCGATGGCGATCTTCTGCTGATTGCCGCCGCTGAAGGCGCCGGCGCGGGTGTAAAGGGCGCGCGGATGGACTTCGACCTGATCGAGCACGCGGGCGACGGCCGCTTCCTCAGCCCGGCGGTCGACGAAGCCGGCACGGGAGAACCGGTCGATCACCGGCAGCGAGACGTTGAAACAGCCGTCGCGCTTGAGGAACAGCCCCTCGGTCTTCCGCTCTTCCGGAACCAGGGAGATGCCGATGTTGGACCGGATCGCGTCCTGCGGCGAGGCGAGCGTGACCGGACGGCCATCGACCTTGATGGTGCCGGCCTTGAGGTGCTCGAGGCCGAAGCAGGCATGGAACAGCTCCTGCTGCCCCATGTCCTGCAAGCCGGCAATACCCAGGATCTCTCCCGGCCACAGGTCGAAGCCGGCATCCCGCAGCTTGCCGCCGGTGACGAGGCCGCTGGCGCCGAGCACGGGAACGGCGCCGGGCGCCCGCCGGCTCTTCGGCGGTTTGGGCGGGAAGGTGGCGGACAGCGAACGGCCGATGATCATGCGGATCACCTCGTCGTCGCTGATATCGGCGACCTCGGCGCTGCCTGCGTCCTTGCCGTTGCGCAGCACGGTGAGCCGGTCACAGAAGCGCCTGACTTCCGCCATGCGGTGGGAGATGAAGATGGTGGTGACGCCGCCGGCCTTCAGGCGCTCGATCAGCCCGCCGAGCCAGTCTATGTCGCGCCCGGACAGCGCCGACGTCGGCTCGTCGAGCAGCAGGACGCGCGGCTGGCGGAACACGGCACGGGCGATTTCGATCTTCTGGCGCTGCGGCAGGTCGAGCGTTCCGACTTCGGCTTTCGGGTTCACGTGCCCCAGGCCAAGCGATTCCAAATGGTCACGGACGAGCTGCTCGCCGCGCCGCCGGCGCAGCAGCCCCAATGCCCCGACCGGGGCATTGGGCAGCAGCATGTTTTCCGTGACCGTCAGGTCCCGGACCAGCGAGATTTCCTGAAAGGCGGTCTGCACACCGAAACGGTGCGCGTCGGTCGGGCGCGTCAGGTGCGCCTCCTCGCCGAAGATCCGGATCGTGCCGGAATTCGGCCGGATCAGGCCTGACAGCAGCTTGACCGTGGTCGATTTGCCGGCGCCGTTTTCGCCGAGAAGGGCATGGACTTCACCGGGGCGGACGCTCAGGGATGCGCCGTCGAGCGCCACGGTCGGACCGTAGGCCTTGACGATCCGCTCCAGCCGCAAAGCTTCGGAGCCTGCGATCATGTCGTGAGATCTCCCGTACCGGGATTACGATGGCCCGGAGAGGTGGCGGCCTCTCCGGGGCAGGCACAAGGCCGATTTACTTCGACGCTTCGGCGGCAGTCTTTTCCGGCTCGCCGACCAGCGCCGCCTGAAGGCCGACCTGCGGGGTCTGCTCGGAGAAGATCGATGCGAACCAGCCGGGATTGGACACCATGGCGGGCTGGAAGACGTTGCAGCCGTCCGCCATCTCCTGCCACGTCCCCTCCTTGCACAGCTTGACCGTCTCGTTGGTGACGACCGGCAGCGGCAGGGTGGTCTTCTGGGGGATGCTCTTTCCTTCCAGCTTGTCGATCGCCAGCTTGAGCGCATAGGCGCCGGAATAGGGGGGAGAGGCATAGGAGATGCGCGGCGCCGCCATCGGCCGGTAAGCACCATTGGCGCCATCGACCTCGGCATCCTTCGGCAGCATCTGGATACGGCCGCCGTTCGAGCCTTCTCCGGCGCACGGCTTCAGCTTGTCCTCGGGAATGCCGGCTTCGAGCTGCATCTGGTTGGCGGTGAAGCAGCCGACCTGCATCCACAGGCCGTCGATCTTGTCCCAGCTCTGGGTCGCCAACATCTTCGACAGCTCGGTCCGGGCCACCGCCTGGCTCCACATGCCTGGAGTTTCCGAGACGATCTTGATACTTGGGTTCTTAGCGAAGACTTCCTTCGCGGCCTTGGTCCGCAAGGTGTCGACCGACGTGCCGGGCACGCCGGTTATGGCGACGATGTTGCCCTTGCCGTCCAGTTTCTTGACCAGCCATTCCGCGGTGACGCGGCCGGCCTCTT
>DASQKT010000119.1:0-13526 GCA_035630415.1 Skermanella sp. | reverse complement strand
GTCGGACATGATGGATGGCAGGATCGGCGCCATCCGCGACGCGCTGGACGGGCAAGGCCACCAGTTGGTGCGGATCTGCTCCTATGCCGCCAAATACGCCTCCGGCTTCTACGGCCCGTTCCGCGACGCGGTCAATTCCGGCGGCCTGCTGAAGGGCGACAAGCGCACCTACCAGATGGACCCGGCCAATACCGACGAAGCCCTGCGCGAAGTGGCGCTGGACCTTCAGGAAGGCGCCGACATGGTTATGGTCAAGCCCGGCATGCCGTACCTGGACATCGTGTCCAGGGTCAAGCAGACCTTCGCCGTGCCGACCTTCGTCTATCAGGTCAGCGGCGAGTACGCGATGCTGAAGGCGGCCTGCGCCAATGGCTGGCTCGACAACGACAAGGTCGTGCTGGAAAGTCTGCTGGCCTTCAAGCGCGCCGGCGCCGACGCCATCCTGACCTACTTCGCGATCGAAGCCGCCAGGATGCTGCGCGACCGCGCCTGAGTCTCGGCCTTCAGGGCGTATCGGCTGACTTGGCCGGCACGCCTTCGGGGTCCTCGCTGCCGCTGCGGTAGCGGTATGTTCCTTCGCCGATCGCAACCAGCTTGTCCTGATCGTCGAACACCTCGCACGTCACCATGAAGATCTTGCGCCCGCCGCCGCGCAGCTTTCCGACCGCGCGTAGCGTGCCGGCGGTAGCCTGTGACATGAACGTCGTGGTCAGCGACAGGGTGACGGCGCCGCGCTTGTTGCCCGGCACAGTGCAATAGGTCCCGGCGAAACCGCCGACGGTATCGAGCAGCGTGGCGAGCACCCCGCCATGGACGACGCGGGCGCGGTTCAGGTGGCGCGGCAGGATTTCCAATTCCAGCACGGCACGGTCCGGCTCCCACTCGGTCAGCCGGTACCGCATGGTCCGCTGAAAGCCGGATGGTTCCTCCGGCGTCAGCATAGGATCGATGAAAGGCTCGTCTTCGGGGTGGAGGGACGACGGGGGATTCGACATAAGGCAGGCACCTGGGACTCATAGGGCGGATAGCGTTACCAGACCATAACGTTCGCTGGCGGCTTCGGGTACCATGGAACCAAGGCTTCCCTGCCTATCCCACCGCGACCGTTTCCGGAGACACCATGCGGCTTTACGACGATCCCTGTTCGGGCAACGGCTACAAGGTCCGGCTGATCCTCGCCCTGCTCGGCCGGGCTTACGATTACGTCCCGCTCGACATCGACAAGGCGGAAACCCGGACGCCCGAGTTCCTGGCGAAGAACCCCAACGGCCGGATACCCCTGCTGGAACTGGACGACGGTCGCCTGCTGCCCGAATCCAATGCGATCCTGCACTATCTTGCCGACGGCACGCCGTTCCTGCCCGCCGACCCCTTCGCCCACGCGCAGGTGCTGCAATGGATGTTCTTCGAGCAGTACAGCCACGAGCCCAACATCGCGACCGTCCGCTTCTGGCTGACCCACGGGGTCGAAATGTCGCCCTGGCTGCTCGAAGCTATGGAGCGCAAGCGGGCCGCAGGCTATGCGGCGCTGGGAGTGATGGATGCCCACCTCCAGCAAACCCAATTCTTCGCCGCCGACACCTTCACGATCGCCGACATCGCCCTCTACGCCTACACCCACGTCGCCCATGAAGGTGGCTTCGACCTGTCGGGCTATCCGGCGGTTACAGCATGGCTCGCCCGCGTGGCAGCACAGCCGGGACACGTGCCGATCACCGCCGTTGGGAGGTGAGGGGCCGACATCAGCCCCTGGCGGATCATGTCAGCAATATAAATGATGGGATGTTCGGGTTATAGTGCGTAGATCAATCCGCTTATCGTGCGCTGGTTTCTACCGAAATCCAGGGAGTTATGATGTCTCGGGCACTTGGAAAGCTTGACGATATGCGTCAGCACGAAGAGTCAATTATGGACTTTGCTCTTCGCAACGATGGGCATCTGCCCGCGTCTGTCGCTGCTGAAATTTGCACAGACCCTAAAACTGAGTATCAGCGTCTTCGCGACTTAATGAAAAAGACGCGCTGATCTGATTGGTACAAACGTGAAGGGCGGCCAGAAAGCCGCCATTTTATAGTGCCTTCGCTGCTGGCAGTTGCGGGTCTAGTTCGGCAGCCAGATCTCCAATGTCCGTTCCCTCGGCTTCGGGGTGTAGGTGGTGAAGTCGAGCAGGCGGAACTCCCGTGGGTCGTTTCGCCCGCGATAGATCTGTCCCAGCATTTCCGTCAACGCCGTCGCGGCCTCCCGGTCTGCGGGAAAGAAGTACCGAACGCTGCCGGACGAAATGGCGCCCGAGATGCGCCGGATGTCGATGACGCTCAAACCTCCGCCACGCAGTTGACCGGCTATCTCGCTCGCCACCGCGGTCTGAGGCTGGGTGGATGAATGGTGGACGAACAGCCGCGTCTGATTGAGCGACGCCGAAGGCGCCGGCACTGGCGCTGGCACGGGTGGCGGTGGCGGGACCGCAGGCGCTGCCGCCACGGCATTCTCCGGCCACTCCGGCGGCGATGCACGCGTGGGGGATTCCAGCGGCAAGGGCAGGGGAGCACCCTGAACGTCGGGCGCCACGATCCTCGCCTCTCTACGCGGTTGCTGCGGTGCCGGACTAATGCTGTTCAGATCACCCTGGATCAGGACGAGGAAGGCAACCACTACACCGACGCCCGCAGCCAGTACGCCGACCATGAAACCGGCCAGGAACCTGCTCGGCCGGCGTTGCTCCTTCCCGGCTCGGGAAGTTGGAAAAGCAGCCGGCCCCTCCGCCTGAGGCGCCGTCTCGGCCATCGCCCCGACCGGCTTCTTGAAGCGCGGGAACTCCGTCTCGCCGTCGGGATATGCCGGCGCTTGGCGTTTATCGGCTGGCGTTGGCTGCGGCATGGCGGCGGGTCCGATCTGGCTTGGGGTTCCCTCATGAGGCTCCAGGGCGGGCTCCGGGTCAGGAGCAAGGCTGAAGTCCGGCTGGATTAAAACCGGCTTCAACTTTGTTATGGATCGAAAGTAGCCACTCTCAACCTCAACCTGTGGGCAGGTCGCCGCACACTATAGAATTTCTTTTCCACTCCCATTGCGGTAGTAGTACCCCTTTTGCGAGAATCATCCTGGGCACGGAGCGACCATGCGATTTCCTCAGACCGTACCCAGGAAACTCCCCCTGGCTCTTTTCGTTTCATGGCTGATTGCAGCCTGCGGTCCGATCTACAGCACGAAAAACATCTATACGGCGCCCGATACCATCAGCACCCGTGAATGCATCCGCGACTGCAAGGCGGAGACGCAGGACTGCTTGGACCGCACCGAGCGCTATTATCGGATGTGCGAGAGAGAGGACGAGGATCAGGCGGAGGACGCCTTCCGCCGCTATCGTCGGGCGCGGGAGGAGCAGAAGCTGCCGCTCAAGAAAAGCGTCTGGGACTTCAAGAGCATGGGCTGCTCCAGCTATCAGTCGGAGCACAAGTCCCGATGCGATGCCCACTACGACGACTGCTTCACCGATTGCGGCGGCCGGATCACTCCCCAGCGCGAATGCGTCATGTTCTGTGAATGAGTGATTCCGCATATTCGCGATCGGCCGCCAGCACTGTCCCGCCAGCGCTCGCCCTTGCCCTGACATGGCTTCTCACGGCCTGCGGGCCGATCTATCAGACCACCTATTCCTATACGGCGCCGGATAACTTAGTCACACGCGCCTGTATCCAGGCGTGTGGGGATGCTTGGACCCACTGTCATAATCGAGCCTATCTTGAAGTCAGCAATTGTGAAAGTAGCGCCAAGAGAGATCAGGAGAAGAAATTTCAAGAATACAAGCGCACACGAGAAAAAAATAATAGAAAAGTGGAGCACGATAGTAGCTTTTTCAATAATGAATCTTGCAATACACTAAAATCTGACCTCGATCAGAAATGTGAGAGCCGTTACGATAATTGTTATACATCCTGTGGCGGCACAATTACGCCGATCAAGACATGCGTATTATTCTGCGACTGAGCGCTGGATAGACGCCGGGTGCCGGACCATCGCCCGACACCCGTCACCCCATCCCCCGATTATGCCCTCTGCAACGGCTTGTACTTGATCCGGTGCGGCTGGTCGGCCTCGTGGCCCAGGCGGCGCTTACGGTCCGCCTCGTAGTCCTGGTAGTTGCCCTCGAACCATTCGACGTGGCTGTCGCCCTCGAAGGCCAGGATGTGGGTCGCGATGCGGTCCAGGAACCAGCGATCGTGGCTGATGACCACGGCGCAGCCGGCGAAGCTGTCCAGCGCCTCTTCCAGTGCCCGCAGGGTATCGACGTCCAGGTCGTTGGTCGGCTCGTCGAGCAGCAGGACGTTGGCGCCCGACTTCAGCATCTTCGCCAGATGGACCCGGTTGCGCTCACCGCCGGATAGCTGGCCGACCTTCTTCTGCTGGTCGGCGCCCTTGAAGTTGAAGGCGGCGACATAGGCGCGGCTCGGCATCGACCGCTTGCCCAGGTCGATGATGTCCAGCCCGTCGGAGATTTCCTCCCACACCGTCTTGTTCGGCGCCAGCGTGTCGCGGCTCTGATCGACATAGCCGAGCTTGGCGGTGTCGCCGACCTTGAAGGTGCCGGCGTCCGGCTGGTCCTGACCGGTGATCAGGCGGAACATCGTGGTCTTGCCGGCGCCGTTGGGGCCGATCACGCCGATCACGCCGCCGGGCGGCAGGCGGAAGCTCAGGTCCTCGAACAGCAACCGGTCGCCGAACGCCTTGGAGACGTTCTCGGCGTCGATCACCACGCCGCCCAGGCGGGGCGGAGTCGGGATGATGATCTGGGCCTCGTTGTTCTGCTGCTTGCCGCTCTCGGCCAGCATCGTCTCGTAGGCGGAGATACGCGCCTTGCTCTTGCTCTGGCGGGCCTTGGCACCCTGCCTGATCCATTCCAGCTCACGCGCCAGCGTCTTCTGCCGGCCGGCCTCGGTCTTGGCCTCCTGGTCCAGGCGCTTCTGCTTCTGTTCGAGCCAGGCGGTGTAGTTGCCCTCGTAGGGGATGCCCTGGCCGCGGTCCAGTTCCAGAATCCAGCCGGTGACGTTGTCCAGGAAGTAGCGGTCGTGGGTGACCAGGACGACGGTGCCCTTGTAGTCTTCCAGGAACTTCTCCAGCCACGCCACCGATTCGGCGTCCAGGTGGTTGGTCGGCTCGTCGAGCAGCAGCAGGTCGGGCTTCTGGAGCAGCAGCTTGCACAGCGCCACGCGGCGGCGCTCGCCGCCCGACAGCTTGGTGACGGCGCTGTCCGGCGGCGGGCAGCGCAGCGCGTCCATCGCGATCTCGACCGTGCGCTGAAGGTCCCAGGCGTCGGCGGCCTCGATCTTCTCCTGCAACTCGGCCTGTTCGTCGATCAGGGCGGTCATCTCGTCGGGGTCCTCGACCTCGCCGAGCTTCATGCTGACTTCCTCGAACCGGTCGAGCAGCGCCTTGGTGCCCGCCAGGGCGTCCATGACGTTTTCCTGCACGGTCTTGGATTCGTCGAGCTGCGGCTCCTGCGACAGGTAGCCGACGGTGGCGCCTTCGGCGGTCCAGGCCTCGCCGTTGTAGTCCTTGTCCATGCCGGCCATGATCTTCATCAGGGTCGATTTACCGGCGCCGTTCGCGCCGAGCACGCCGATCTTGGCCCCTGGGTAGAAAGACAGCCAGACATTATCCAGCACCTTTTTCCCGCCGGGGTAGATCTTGGTCAGCCCCTTCATGACAAAGACGTATTGATAGGACGCCATGCGTCTCTCCGACCAAAAACTTGAAAAAGGGTGCGGCGGAACGCACCGCAACGGTAGCCCGCCGATGTTTGGCCTTATTTAGCGCATGCAAGCCGGCTTGGCGAGTCGCGAGGCAGCGCCGCCGATCCCGGCCCTCAGCCCGTCGGCCCTCAGCCCGTCAGCCGTTCTGCTGGATGATCATCTTCAGCATCGGATAGACCTGATTGGTCCAGCGCCGCCCGTTGAACACGCCGTAATGGCCGGCGCCGGTCTGAAGATGATGGTGCTTCAGGTGGGGCCGCAACCCGCTGCACAATTCCTGCGCCGCCAGGGTCTGGCCGACCGAGCAGATGTCGTCGTTCTCGCCTTCCACGGTGAACAGCGCCGTCCGCCGGATCGCGGCCGGATTGACCGGCTGGTCGTGCCACTTCAGCTCGCCCTTGGGCAGCAGACAGTCCTGGAACACGGTGCGGACGGTCTGGATGAAGAACTCCGCCGGCAGGTCCATCACCGCCAGATACTCGTCGTAGAACGTCCGGATGGCCTGCGCCTTCTCGACCTCGCCGGCGGCGAGGTGCTCGTACATGTCGCGATAGGCTTTCTTGTGCCGCTCCATGTTCATCTGCATGAACGAGGCAAGCTGGACGAAACCGGGATAGACCCGCCGCAGGGCGCCCGGATAGCGCACCGGCACGCCGGAGATCAGCTTCTGCTCGAACCACTCGATCGGCTTCGACGTGGCAAGCTCGTTGACCTTGGTCGGGTTGATCCGGGTATCGATCGGACCCGCCATCAGCGTCATGCTGCGCGGCTGGGACTGGTTGTCGCGTTCCGCCATGACCGCGACGGCGGCCAGCACCGCGACCGAAGGCTGGCAGACCGCCACCACATGGCAGTCGCGTCCCAGCACCTCGAAGAACCGGATCAGATGGTCGACGAAGCTGTCGAAGTCGAAGCGGCCTTCCTTCAGCGGCACATCGCGCGCGTTATGCCAGTCGGTGATGTAGACGTCGTGTTCGGCCAGCATCGTCTGGCAGGTACCGCGCAGCAGGGTCGCGAAGTGGCCCGACATCGGGGCCACGATCAGGACCTGCGGCTCCTCGGTCTGGATATCCTTCCTGAAGCGCACCAGCGAACAGAACGGCGTCCGGTAGACCACCTCTTCCGTCACCGCGACCTCGCGGTGGCCGACGGTGACCGAGCGGATGCCGAAATCCGGCCGCGTATGGGTCGTGCCCATGCACGAGATCACCTCGAAGGCCGCCGACAGCTTCCGCGCCAGATCGCCGCCCCACGGTTGCCCCAGCCCCCAGGGGAGGCCCAATGCCGCGCTGGAGTGCCGGGCCATCCAGCGCAACGGGTCCATAAGGTCGGTGTGGCTCTGGTACATTTGATAAATCATACGCGGTCACCCGATCCAATACGCTGTGTGGTTGCTTCGAAATAAAACGATGCCTCTGTTTCAAAAACCAAGACTGCGCAAAAATGAGGCATGCTGCTGACAAAGCAATCAACAGACGCGGCATCTCTCCACATTGTCGAAATGATAGGCAAAAAGATGAAGGAGGGACAGCGTTTCTTCTGGACATGGAAGTGCGGGGCACGCAATCCTTGTTCTGGTTGGCCGGTGCCTGCCCCGGAAGAGCCCGTACAAGAAGGGATTGCAGCCATGGCAGAATCCGCCCTGGTCATCAGCAGTAAGAATTACTCGTCGTGGTCTCTTCGGGGATGGCTGCTGGCCCGCATGTCGGGCCTGAAGTTCGAGGAACGCGCGGTTTCTCTCGACAACTCGGCGGCGCGCGCCGAAATTCTGCTGCTCTCGCCATCCATTCTGGTGCCCTGCCTGAACCACAACGGCTTGACCATCTGGGATACAGTGGCGATCGGCGAATACCTGAACGAGATCAAGCCGGCCGGTCATCCGATCCTGCCGGAAGACGTCGGCGCCCGCGCCCGCAGCCGCTCCATCTGCGGCGAAATGCACTCAGGTTTCACGGGACTGCGCTCGGCCCTGCCGATGAACCTCAAGCGCCATTATCCCAACTTCAAGATCTGGGCCGGGGCGCTGGCCGATATCGAGCGGATCACCGACATCTGGCGCGACTGCCTGTCCACCTATGGCGGCCCCTACCTGTTCGGCGCCACCCCGACCATGGCCGACGCCATGTACGCGCCGGTTTGCACCCGCTTCCAGACCTACGACGTGAAGCTCGACAAGGTCTGCACCGACTACCGCGACCGCATCATGGCGCTGCCCGACATGGTCGAGTGGATCGAAGCCGCCAAAAACGAACCCGACGAACTGCCGGAACTCGACGCGGAGTTCTGAGGGGGAGGAGGCTCCCTCTGAATCTCGTGCATCTTAGGTTCATAAGAGGTAGGATATCCATCCAACTGGCAACAAATCGCACGCGGCGCTAATTTATAAAAGGTAAACGCATGAGGAGAGTCGCTATGTCTGGTGACCATCGGCGGAGCCTCGGCTTCCAGATGAGCGGATCATCCTCCCGTTCCAACCAGCAGGCTCCGGCCAGCAATCCAGGGCCGGCTGAGTCCCCGACAAACCCGCCATCGGATTTCGCTGCGTTCTGGGCTAAGACTTTTACCGAAGCCAGGGACAAAGCGGTTCAGAACCTGCAAAGTCAGGACGCTCCGGTTTATGTCGTACGCGACGGCAAAGTCGTCGAACTCAAGCTCGACCCCCGACACGACTTAAAGCCCTGACAGCTCGACAATGGCCAACATGATGATTGTTGCCGGCAACAACGGTGCCGGCAAGACCACCCTCACGGCCCATTTCATGGGACCACATGCATCGCAGTTCATTTGGATCACCCGGACGAGACGACCGACGATCTGGTCGGCAAGTTTCCGGAATTCCTCTATAACCGCACTTGGCCCAATCTGGCCGCTGCCTCGGTGAGTGAGGCCCGTGTCGATAGCCTGATTGAGCAGGACACGAACTTCATCGTGGAGACGGTGCTCGCCTCGCCGAAGTACCTGGAGCGCGTGAAGCGTGCCAAGAAGCAGGGCATGACCATCGGCATGATCTACGTCAGCCTGGAACTAGCCGACTTGGCGGTCGCCCGCGTCAAGGCCAGGGTCGCGGCCGGCGGTCACAATGTCGACGAGGACAAAGTGCGCAAGCGCTGGGCGACGTCGCAGCACGTCCTGATGGACTTCATCCCTCACCTTGACGAGTTGGCGATCTTCGATAATTCCACCTATGTACCTGGTCAGGCGATTACCCCTTTCGCAAGCCTGTCCGGCAAGACGCTGACCTGCCACCAGCAATCCGGGCTCCCCCACCTGCGGCGCATCGTGCAGAACGCCATGATGACGGGAATAGCCGGCTTCTCGGCCGTGGGCTTCTGACGACTCCAATCCCTTTCGTCAGGTCTGAGACAAGGGCGTATCGAGACGCCCTTGTCATTTACATTATAATTTACATATTGACCGGCGCTTCCGTCCGCATCACTTGCCAGCGCTCCCGCAGCAATGCGATCCCGACCACGGCCAAGCCGATGATCGTGGTGCCGAGCAGGGGAGAGTACCAGCCTTCGCGCAGGACCATCGTGAAGAACAGGCACGATCCCAGCACGATTTCCGGAATGCCGGTCGGGCCGGTCGATGCGATGCGCGGCGTCCGCACCGCCGGCGTGACGCCCGTGCCTCCCATCTTCGGCGTCCGCACGAACGGCGACTGCTTGCCCATCGCCGCTTCGAACACCGCGCGGGAGTTCGACAGGATCAAACCAGACGTCAGCGTCATCGCCGCCAAAATGCTCAGCGGAATGGCGCTCCGGGGATACCGTCCCAGCGCCAGCTGACCCAGCGTCACGAAGGTCGTGGCCGAGAACACGCCCATCGCCGTCGCGATCAGTCCCAGCAGCGATAGCGCCAGCGGTTGCTGGCCGGCGTTCAGCCACAGCAGCGACAGCGACGTCGTCAGGCACAGGGCCGCCAGCGGGCAGAACAGCGACTGTCCGACCTCCAGCGTCAGCGCCAGCTTGAACAGCGGCGGCATGTCCGAGCGCCAGACCGACGGCAGCAGCTTGCGCGCGACCTGGGCGAAGCCCTTGTTCCAGCGGTGCTGCTGGGTGCGCCACGCGGCCAGCGTGGTCGGCAGCTCGCCCGCAGCCGTCACCTGCGGCAGGTAGGCAGCCCGCCAGCCCGCCAGATGGGCGCGGATCGCAAGGTCCAGGTCCTCGGTCAGCGTATCGGCCGTCCAGCCGCCGGCGTCATCGATCGCATCGCGCCGCCAGACGCCGCAGGTGCCGTTGAATGGCAGGATCATGCCGGTGGCGAAGCGGACCGACTGCTCGACGCCGAAATGCGCGTCCAGCATGACCGCCTGGGCGCGCGTCAGCATGTTCTCGCCAGCGTTCAGATGCTCCCAACGCGCCTGGACGAAGGCCAGCTCATCGTCGGCCATCAGCACCGGCACGGTGCGCTTCAGGAAATCGGCCGGCGGCACGAAATCGGCATCGAACACCGCGATGAAAGGGCTGTCGTCGCGCAGCAGCCCGTTCGCCAAGGCGCCGGCCTTGAACCCGGTGCGGTCGCGGCGGTGGATAACTTCGATATCAACGCCGGTCAGCCGCAATTCCTCGGCGAAGCGCCGCGAGATTTCCTCGGACCCATCGGTGCTGTCGTCGAGCACCTGGATCGTCAGCCGGTCGCGCGGCCAGTCCATCGCGGCGGCCTGGATCGCGCGCTCGATCAGCATACCTTCGTTGAAGGCCGGAAGCTGCACCAGAACCCTGGGATATTCCACGATCTCCGGGGCTGTCTCCACGGCCGCCTGGGACCGCGCCGGCTTGCGCCGCGACCGGATGAAGGCGATGGACAGTCCGAGGAGATTGCAACTGAGGGCGAAGAGCATAACGAGCGAGACCGAGAGCAGAAGGTACAGGACCCACTGAACGACGGTTAAGACAGGCATTCCCCGATCACCCTCTGTCATTTCCAAGAACGGTCATTTCCAAGAACGGCAAACCGTCGCCATGCCGGACAACCCTGTCGTCCGGACATCGTTCAACCGGTCATGACCGCATTGCATCAACTACAGTGCCGCACATGAGGGTTAACAGTGGCAAGACCGTGATATTCCTGCGGCGGAAGTACAACAGGGCGTACTTACGCAAACTGCGGGATTGACCGGACCCGGCAGCCTCCCCAGGTATTCGATATTGGGGGTCCGGGCCCCTCTGGTGGCCGCTTTCAACCAGCGCCGCGATGTCGGACCCCTCCAGTTGCACGCCGTGCATTTGGAGGGATCACGACTTGGCTCCTTCTGAAAGGTACGGCGCGGGATTAGCCTGAAGTCGAAACCACACAGGGAAGGAACCACCCGATGCCCGCCTCTTATGACCGATCCACTATCCCCGCCCCGGAAGCCGCCTGTCCGTTCGAAGCGACCGAAGGCTATGTCGTCGCCCGCCGCAACCTGCTGATCGGCCTGTGGGCCGGCCGCCGCCTGGGCCTTTCCGGCACCGAGCTGGAAAGCTACGCCCGCGATATCGTCGCTTCCGACCGGGACGAGCCGGGGCATGAAGACGTGCTGCGCAAGCTGCGCGCCGACTTTAGCCAAGCCGGATGCCCCATCTCCGAGCCCGAGCTGAACGCCCAGGTCGTCTCCTGCCACGCCGAAGCCAGCCGACAATGCGCTGCGACCGACTGAGCCCGCCCCTTTGATCGGCTCACCTTTTGATCGGTCACCCTTCGACCGACCCCGTTACCGGCGCGGATTGTTTGATGTTTGACCTGCCGCCTTCGACCCGGACCGCCGATGGATTGCCGCGCCGGGTCGGGGTGGAGATCGAGTTCATGGGGCCGGGCGTCCGCGAAGCGGCAAGCGCCCTGGCCGCCGGTTTCGGCGGCATCGTGATCGAGGAAGACCCCCATGCCGCCACCGTGCGCGGTACGCGGCTGGGGGATCTCACGATCGAACTTGACCTCCGCCATGCCCATCCGCAACGCCACGGCCGTACCTTGCCGGTCCGGCTGGGCAGGAGGAGCGCCGCCCTGTTGGGCTTCGCCCTGGGCCGCGTGGTCCCGCGCGAGCTGATAACCGCCCCGCTGCCGCTGGACCGGCTGGACGAGGTGGACGATGTCGTCGCCGTCCTCCGCCGCGCCGGCGCCGAGGGCCGGGGCTCCGTCCGTCCCGGCTCGCCGCAGCTCGGCTCGCTGGGACTGCACTTCAACGTCGATGTCCAGGACCTGTCGGCCGGGAACATCCTGGCGCATCTCCGCGCCTTCATGCTGCTGGACCCCTGGCTCCGCGCCTCAAGCTTCTCCACGCGCAACGAGCGCGTGGCGGCCCCGCCCGATTTCTCCAGCGACTACATCCGCAAGGTGCTGTCGCCCGGCTACCGCCCGGACTTTGCCGGCTTCGCCGACGATTATCTGGCGGCCAACCCGTCACGCGACCGCGCGCTGGACCTGCTGCCGCTGCTGCTACACCTGGACGCCCAGCGGGTCCGGAGCATTCTGCCGCGCGAGAAGATCTCCGCCCGCGCCGTCTTCCATTACCGGCTGCCCCAGGCCCATGTCGGCGACGCCGGATGGAGCATCGCCGCCGACTGGAACCGCTGGGTCGCGGTCGAACGGCTCGCCGCCGATCCCGAACGACTGGCGGAACTGAGCCGCGCATGGCTCCTCTTCAAGGGAGAGGCGGACGCCTGGATCACCCGCCCTCCGGTGCCGCATCGGATAGTCCCGGTTCAGTCAGCCGTCCTGGACTCGACCACCGCCTGACGGGCGAGCTGCTTGACCAGCCTGCGGCAATAGGTTTCCTGCCGCTTTTGTCATGACCGCATCCGATCGCGGATACATCCACCCTAAGGTAGCGCCGTTACGGCAGGGTGGAAAGCGCTTGAAACGTATGGTCGTCATGGCGAAAGCGGGACGATATCCCGCATGATCGGCAATTGACTGCCGTCCCGCCGGGTGCCATGTCATCAACCCATGGAGCCGCCTCCCTGACGGGGGATCGCCCCTGCGGCTAAGCGTTGCGTGGCCGGACACTGTCGAACCTGCTAGGCTTGTGCCCATGTTCACCGGAATCATCACAGATGTGGGGACCGTCGTCGCCGTTGACCGGCGCGGCGATACCCTGTTCACCATCGCCACCGCCTTCGATATGGATACCGTGGATATCGGCGCCTCGATCGCGTGCAGCGGCTGCTGCCTCACCGTGATCGAGAAGGAAGCCGACCGCTTCACGATCTCCGCTTCCGGCGAGACGCTGTCCAAGACGACGCTCGGCGCCTGGGGCGAGAATACCGAGATCAACCTGGAACGTGCCCTGAAGATGGGCGACGAACTGGGCGGCCATATCGTTTCCGGCCATGTCGACGGCGTCGCCGA
This sequence comes from Skermanella sp., assembly GCA_035630415.1. Taxonomy (GTDB): domain Bacteria; phylum Pseudomonadota; class Alphaproteobacteria; order Azospirillales; family Azospirillaceae; genus Skermanella. The sequence continues at coordinate 450 of DASQKT010000119.1, read as the reverse complement.
CGTCATCTCCGTCACGTCGGAAGGCGACAGCTGGCGCTACGTGTTCGAGGTTCCGGCCGCTCTGGCGCGTTTCGTCGCATCCAAGGGCTCCGTGGCATTGGACGGCGTCTCGCTGACGGTGAACGAGGTGGAGGGACGGCGTTTCGGCGTCAACATCATCCCCCACACCCGCACGCACACGACGTTCCGGACCCTCAAGCCGGGCGACAAGGTCAACTTCGAAGTGGACATGCTGGCCCGCTACGTGGCGCGTCTGGCGGAAAGCATCTGATTATGCAGACGGTCAAGAAATCCGAACTCGTCGCCGGCTTGAGCGATCCTTCCGATCAGGCCTATCTCTCCACGATCGAGGAAATCCTCGAAGAGGCCCGCCAGGGCCGCATGTTCGTCCTGATCGACGACGAGGACCGCGAGAACGAGGGCGATCTGGTCATTCCCGCCCAGTGCGCG
>DASQKT010000118.1:0-14064 GCA_035630415.1 Skermanella sp. | reverse complement strand
CCGACTACGGCACGGCGCAGCTTGCGCTGACGCTGTATCTGGTCGGCATCGCCTTCGGCCAGTTGATCTACGGTCCGCTGTCCGACCGGTTCGGTAGGCGACCGGTGCTGCTGGCAGGCCTTGGCGTGTTCGTCATCGGCAGCCTGCTGGCGGCGCTGGCTCCTACCATCGGGCTGCTGATCGGCGGTCGTGTCGTCCAGGCGGTGGGTGGTTGCGCCGGTATGGTGCTGGGCCGCGCCATTGTCCGCGACGTCTACGAGCGCGACAAGGCGGCCAGCACTCTTGCCTACATCACCATGGCGATGGCGGTCGCTCCAGCTTTGGCGCCTGCCATCGGCGGCTTCCTGGACGTCTGGTTCGGCTGGCAGGCCAGCTTCCTGTTCGTGCTGGTGTTCGGCGCCGTGGTCTGGGTCTGGTGCCTCACGTCGGCGCGGGAGACCAATTTTCAGCGCCAGCCGCTGCCGGGCCTGCGCGGCATGGCCGCCGGCTACGGGGAGCTGCTGCAATCCCGCGTCTTCCTGGGCTATGCGCTCAACACGGCCTTCACCACGGCGGTGTTCTTCGCGTTCCTGGCGGGAGCGCCCTACATCATGATCGAGCTGCTGAAGCGGCCGGCGAGCGAGTACGGCGCTCTGTTCATCCTGGTTTCCGCCGGCTATGCGCTGGGCAACTTCATCGCGGCGCGGCTGGCGGTCAAGGTCGGGGCGCGGCGGCTGGTGCTGGCCGGATCGCTGGTCAACCTTGCCGGCGTTCTGGTCATGGGTGGGATGGGGCTGGCGGGCGAGTTCTCGGCCCTGAGCATCTTCCTGCCGATGTGCATCGTCGCGGCCGGCAACGGGCTGGGCATGCCGAACGGTATCGCGGCGGCAATCAGCGTCAACCCGCGACTCGCGGGGTCGGCGTCCGGGCTGTTGGGCTTTCTTCAGATGTCGGTCGGTGCCGTCTCCACCGTGGCGGTCGGGTTCCTGAAGGGCGACGACCAGATGGCGATGGTCGCGGTGATGATGGTCGCCGTCCTGCTGTCGCTGCTGGCCTACGGATTGGCGGTCAGCGTCCGGGTGCGTGCCGACGGAACGGTGCCGGCGCCGGGAACAACCGACTGAACGAAATGTGCCCGGTCGCAAATTCAGGAAGACATCCGAGGTCACCCCCTGCCATCTTCCCGTCCGGGTGCCCACTTTGGTAGAGATGCCGAAGTGCTGATGCGCTTACCGCCACTGACCGGAGATGTCGATGCCTGCCGATTCCCATAACGCCGCCCTTTCGCTGCTCGAAGACCTGATCGGCAAGGCCAAGGCCGCCGGAGCCGACGCCGCCGACGCGGTGCTGTTCGACGGGGCGTCCCTGTCGCTGTCGCAGCGGTTGGGACAGCCGGAGCGGCTGGAGCGGGCGGAAGCCGGTGACCTGGGCCTGCGCGTCTTCGTCGGTAAGCGTCAGGCCATCGTTTCGACCACCGACCGCAGCAAGGAGACGCTGGAAGCAGTGGTCGAACGCGCGGTCGCGATGGCGCGCAACGTGCCGGAGGACCCCTTCAACGGTCTGGCCGATCCCGAACAACTGGCGACGAACTGGCCGACCGACCTGGAGATCGACGACCCGACCGAGCCGTCGGCCGAGCAGATGATCGAGCAGGCGCGGATCGCCGAGGAATCGGCGATGGCGGTTCCCGGCGTGACCAACTCCGAAGGCGCCGAGGCGAGCTGGAGCCGGTCCCACGTCGCCATCGCGGCCAGCAACGGCTTCGCCGGCGCTTACTCCGTCTCGCGCCGCAGCCTGTCGGTATCGGTGCTGGCGGGCACCGGCACGGGCATGGAGCGCGACTACGACTACAGTTCCAAGGTCTTCGCGTCGGATCTGGCGGCGGCGGACGAAATCGGCCGGGGCGCCGGCGAGAAGGCGGTTCGCCGGCTTAACCCGCGCAAGGTCAAGACCTGCCAAGTGCCGGTGGTCTACGACCCGCGCGTCTCGCGCGGTTTGATCGGCCACCTGTCCGGAGCCATCACCGGCCCGTCGATCGCGCGCGGCACCAGCTTCCTGAAGGACAAGATGGGCGAGCAGCTCTTCCGCTCCTCTGTCACCATCGTCGATGACCCGCACGTCAAGCGCGGGCTGCGGTCGAAGCCGTTCGACGGGGAAGGGGTTGCCTGCACCCGCCGGAACATCATCGAGGAAGGCCGACTGACGACGTGGCTGCTCGACCTGCGCTCGTCCCGCCAGCTTGGGCTGACTTCCACCGGGCATGCGTCGCGCGGGACGTCGGGGCCGCCATCGCCGGGACCGACCAACCTGTACCTGATGCCGGGCGAACGCACGCCGGACGAGTTGATCGCCGACATCAAGGAAGGTCTCTATATCACCGAATTGATGGGCATGGGCATCAACGGCATCACGGGCGACTACAGCCGGGGCGCGGCTGGCTTCTGGATCGAGAACGGCAAGATCGCCTATCCGGTCAGCGAACTGACGGTCGCCAGCAACCTGAAGCAGATGTTCCTGGAGATGGAACCGGCCAACGACCTGGAGTTCCGCTACGGGATGGATGCGCCGACAGTGCGGATCGACGGCATGACGATCGCCGGGACCTGAGTGCTTGCGGCGCCGGGCTTCAGGAGGCCCGGCGCCGTCACCGTTTCATGACTTGATGGCTGTGCTCGCCGCCGCGTCGAGTCGGGGCAGGCTGATGACGAACTCGGTGAATTTGCCGAGTTCGGAGCGGCAGGTGAGCGTTCCTTCGAAGCTTTCGATCACGCGTTGGCAAAAAGTCAGGCCGATGCCGACCCTTGTCCCATCGCGGAGGCCCGTGAAGAACGGCTCGAACAGGTGGGGTAACTGATCTTCCGCAATGCCGGTGCCGGTGTCGCGGAAATGGACCCGGTTGAATGTCTGGCCCGGTTCCAGCCACACTTCGATATTGCCCTTGCGGGCTTCTCCTACGGCTCTCAGCCCGTTCTTCAACAGATTGATGAAGACGTGGCGCATCAGCAGGTCGGAACCGAAGAAGATGAAGTCGTTATTCGGTTTCCAGACGATCTTTTCCCGGTCGGACCCTTTGAAGGGATAGCTGTCGATTAGCTGCGTGATCTCGCCGGCCATGGAGAACTTGTCGAAGTTGGCGGAATCGATACGCTGTTCTCCGATATTCATGAGCAGGATGTTGATCATGGTGTTGGCGAAAGCCGTATGATGCGAGATGCGGTCCAGGGCTCGGTCCAATCCGGTCCGCTCTGATGGCTCCAGGGGATCGCCGTCCCAGCCATGAGCCACGGCCCATTCATGAGCATCGATCAGGCGCGGCAGGTATTCCTGCAAACCAGAGGCATCATAGCGGATACCGAGTAAAGGCGTTCGCATCTCATGTGCAATGGAACTGCCGACGGCAGTCAGGGCACGCATGCGGCCTTCCTGACGAATACGCTCTTCACTATAGTTAAATAAAGCGGAGCCTGCGATTATGAAAGCGAATACAGGAATTGTGTAAATTAAATCATCTTGAAATTTTGGATATTCATTAAATAAAAAATAAAACATTACCCCAAGCGCAAAACCTATGATGCATGTTATAATTACATTTATTGTGTCCATTAACAATATCAAATATAAAATTGCTGACATTGTAGACAGAAGCCATACAATATTCGAGTTATTTGCTAAAAGCATATACGAGAAGAAAAAAGGAAGGCAAAATATAATTACAATATAAGTATATAATGGAATGTATTTTTGAAATTTCTTTGGGAGCCGATGTTCCATAATTCCTACGAGGCATAGCGTAGAAGCAAAAATTCTTAGGAAAAAATTTTCGTAAGGCTGTTCAAAAAGAAACCGCCATACGAAATAGTATAATGGAAATCCAATTAGTCCAACATAACATACGGTATGATATTTTATTTTAACATAAGGATAATTCTGTTCATAATTTTGTCGTGCCCTGATGTAAGCAACTTTTAGTATGCAGCTTAGCGTTTGGATCATAGTAACTCCATCTAAAAGACGTTTCCTAGAAAATGAATATTATAGATCAAAGGTGTATTAGGTGCCTGTGCATGTCATTATTGTCAACCTCAAATGCATACAAGTAAAAATTGTGCATCTTGAGGTAAATCCAAACCTCGGAGGCAATTATGGCAGCATCCTTTAGCTCTATTGCAGCTCGTGCTGCGCAAGATCCGGATTTTTTCAGTAGGCGTATCAACAGCGGACTTGATCATGGTCCGAAAACTCATCGAGGAAGTGTTCTTTTGGTGAGTCGAGCTATCAATAAAGCATCTGTTCAGGTGCGTACGAACGATTATCTTTCTATTGCAAACAATGAAAGGATTATCAATGCGGAGATCAACTATCTTCGACAAAGCGGCCATGGGGAAGCAATTTCTCGAGTTTTTACTCACAAGGAGGAAAACCAGCATCGAGCGTTCGAACGTCGGATAGCTAAATTGCTTCAGGCTGAAGATGCAGTCACCTGTATGTCAGGCTATTGCGCAAATATCGGCTTAATCCAGGCAATCGCAGCACCAGAGACGCCTATTTATATCGACATGATGGCGCATGCGTCGCTTTGGGAAGGGGTAAACGCCGCCCGCGCGACCGCCCGGCCGTTCCTGCACAATAACCCCGGCCATCTGGAGCGCCAGCTTCGGGAGTACGGTCCCGGCATCGTCGTGGTCGATGCCGTCTACAGCACCAATGGCGCTCTCTGCCCGCTGGCCGATATCGTCGAGGTTTCGGAGCGGTACGGTTGCGTCCTCGTCGTCGACGAAACGCATTCCTTCGGCGCTCAGGGGCCGAGGGGGGCGGGGCTTACCGTGGCGCTTGGCTTGGCGGACCGGGTGCATTTCCGCACCGTGGGATTGTCCAAGGCGGTCGCCAGCCGGGGCGGCGTCGTCGTCGGATCGGCCCGCAACATGGAGTTCTTCCGGTACGAAGCCTACCCGATGATCTTCAGTACGTCCGTCCTGGGTCATGAGGTGGCGGGATTCGAAGCCGCCCTCGACATCATCGAAACGGAGGAGTGGCGAAGGACCCGGCTTCACCGGAACCATGCCGTCCTGCGGGCCGGTCTGGACGATCTCGGCTACAACGTCGATAACTGCGATACGCAGATCCTGTCGCTGGAAGCCGGGTTGGAGGCTGATGTCAAACGTCTGCGCGACGCGCTGGAGGAGAACGACGTGTTCGGTTCCGTCTTCTGCGCGCCGGCTACCCCGAAGAAGCGCGCCCTGGTCCGCTTTACCGTCAATGCCTCGCTGACGGACGAGCAGATACAGCACGTGCTGTCCGCCTGTGCCCGCATCCGGACCGAGGTCGGCATGGCTGGCTGGGCGTCCACCCGCAGGCGCAAGGGATACCGGTCGATGGAGGTCGCGGCCGAGTAGCAGGCTTCCGCATCCTCCGCCTAAAGCGTCGTCCGCATCAGGAGTTCTCCTGGTGCGGGCGGCGCCGGTAGGCGTTGTATGAGACCACCGGGCGGTTGGCGCCGCCTGCAAGCGCATCGTCGCCGATCACGCTGCAACGCCAGGGACCGACGCGCTCGAACGGATACAGATGAGCCTGCCAGTCGGCGCGGCAGTCGGGCGTATAGAGACCGTGCGGGGTGGGAAACCAAGGCTGAACGCCGCCGTTCTCGATTCGGGCCGACAGGCCCGGCGGCATTCCTTCGCCGTCGATGGAACCCTCATCGGCTTTGTAGACGTCGAGGGCATCGTCGTGCTGGACCAGGAGCATTCGTCTGGTGCCATCGGCGCGCAGCATCAGCAGGCCGGGCGGGGTGTGCGACAGGTAGTATTCCACGACCTTCTCCCGCTTCAGGATCTGGTCGAGGAGCTGGCCGAACGACTCGTCTCCCAGGAAAGCGGAGTCCTGAAGCCCGAGGATGCTTTTCAAATCCTTCAGCATGCGGTCGAAGTAGTCGAGTTGCAGTTCGGCGATCAGCTCGTCCAGCCGGTCGACCGTGGCGCTGTCGTGCTTCAGCACGAACCGGTCGATCAGGCCCTGGTTGAAGGCTGATGTGGCGAGCTTTTCGTCGGCCTTGCCGGTCAGCATCACCGTCCTGACGGGATGATCGCGAAGCCGGCGGCATATTTCTATCCCGTTCTCGCCCGGCATGTCGTAATCGACGATGGCGACCGATACCTCGGCGAAGCGGTCGGGATCGTGGACGACGTTCCGGATGACCGACGGATGGAAGATCACCGCCTGGTCCGACGGCGGCACGCCAAGCGCTATCGCGGCGTCGAACGACGCTTCGAGACAGCCGCTGTGGCGCGGGGTTGCCGGTGTCGCCCGCTCGATATGCCGGATGGCGGCCCCGGCGTCGTCGAAGGTCCGGCACAGCAGCCGGGAGCCGTAGCGGAATTGGAAGCTGTCGAGAAAAGCCCGGTCGTCATCGATGACCACTACCGTCGAAGGATAATAGTAGGGCAGCACGGGGCGGGATGGGGGCATCATCATATCGCGTATGGAGCCGGGGCGCTGATGGCAGGACGGGCGAGGAATGAAATGCCCCCGCCATCGCTTCCGGAAGCACGTTTCCGCCGCATTTCCTGAGGCTGGATAGGGCGGTGCTTCTGCACTGTCGGAGATCCTTGGTCGAGGGCGAAACAGTCGCTTGACATCAGGCGACGCTTACAAGCCGAATACTAGTGTTCTTCAATGATTAAGCTCTCGTTATCGCGGAGAAAAATTGGATTTACACAACTAAAAAGAGAATAACAATGCATCCCTGACTATGTAGATTTCGTGCCGGGGATGGCGGACGACTATCTTTGAGATCCCCCGGAAAGGCGCGAGAGGTCGCCAAGATCCCTGACGAACAGCGCGACCTCCTGCTGCCGGTTCAGGCCGGTCTTGGCGAAGATGGAAATTACCTGGGACCGGACGGTGCCGACCTTGACGCCGAACTCTCCCGCCGTTTCGTTGATGCTCTTGCCAGCGCCGATCTGAAGCGCAACGCGGGCTTCGGCCTGCGTCAGGCCGAACAATTCCATCAATACTTCAGGCCCCGGCGTGCTCTGGCGGCCAGGATCGACGACGGCTAGGCAGGCAAGGCCGCGCACCGCACCGGCTTCCATCTTCCGAGGGGAAAAGGGCGCCTTGGATACGATGACGGCAAGCGGTGTCTCGCCCCCGGCACGCGCCAGCCGCAGGATCCGGCGGCCCGCCCCCGCCGTGGGAGCCGCCATCAGTTCGACGGCTCCGCGAAGCGCCGGACGGTCCATCTCGTCGGTAGCCTGAACGTCGCCGCCGGCAAGCCGGATGCCGTCGCCGGCATCCAGCAGTCTGGCGAACTCGCCGTTGCGCTCCAGCAGCTTGCCCGAGTCGGTGACGATCGCGACGGCGACCGGAGTCAGTTCGAGTGCGGGACGAAGCGGGATCGTCAAAGTGCCGTCCTCGGCCAGCGCTAGGAGGCGCGACATGGCATCCGCGGAGACCTCTGCATTAACCATGAGGAGGCTATCCGCGTCGCCGGCCCTTGCCTTTTCCAGGTCGATGCAGAGAAGCACGCTGCCGCCGCCGAAGATGTGCTTCGCCAGCATCATGTAAGAACAGCCGTCGCTGTGGACACATATCCACTTATGCAAAGGCTTGAGCGACAGCATATCCTTGAGGTTGCTGATGTATTGCTTGGGATCAGCGTAAAGGTCGGGTGCGTGAATTATGCGATTGTCGGCGCAATGCCGGAGCAGATCGTCGTACAGCGCCCCGGAAGCGAAGGAGAAGCCGCAGTATATCTGGCGTATGATTTCATTGGAGTAGGTAATCTTCCAGGACCGGTCGAGCATCATGATGCCCCCGCCAAGATTTTGGGTTGCCTTGAAGAGCGGCGCCAGATGGTCCGGATGCGACATATGGTTAATGACTCAACATTTACGTTCAACATACTTCAGAACTTCTGGATCGGCATCTACCATTTGATATATAAAAATAAGCGTAATCCGGCGCTGTGGCTGGATTCGGCAAGCCATGCGCCGTCGATTGAATACATCAATATGGTGGATCAGATGCTGTTGAACGATCAGCTTATCGCGAAATACAACCCCGAACAGAACGAGGTCGAGATCTTCAATGTCGATGACCTCAGCGCCGAGAATACCGACATGATCTGTCTGGCGGATATGCTCAACGAACTCGTGGATGAGATGATCCGGCGCGGTTACGACCCGGAAACGATCGTGTTCTCGATGGACAAGCCGTTCAATTCCATGAAGGCCCTGAAGTCGCTCCGGCACTGAGGCTGGCCGTATTATCCATATGTAGGAAATAGGAAATTTGATAGCGTATCTATACGAATTACTTTTACGCAGCACGCTGAAGTTGCCATGCGGGAGAGGAAGATCAATTTAAGTTGGGTTCAAAGAGCTATCCATACTCCCGACTGGACTGAAGCAGATCCAACACAGGCAGGTGCGATTCGAGCATTTGTTAGATTACCGGAGTATGATAATCGAGTTTGCAGGGTTGTATACGTTGAAGAAGGTGACGAACGTAGGGTAATCACCACATTTGTGGACCGCGGTCGGCGACAGGGTCCGAAGGAGCAGTGATGAAGGTCTGGTATGATCGTGGAGCCGATGCGTTGTACATCCGGCTCAATGATGCACCAATCATCGAATCCGAAGAAGTAAGGCCCGGTGTGGTCTTGGACTTCGACGATAATGATCGCGTCGTTGGCGTCGAGGTCATGCATGCTGGAAAAGTAATGTCGCCTGACCAGCTTGAGGAGCTTGAGAGAGCCGCTTGATACTGCGAACTGGCTGGTTCCGTATCTTCGCGCTAACAAGATAACGGCCCCACACGAGGCCGTTCTATCCCACGGCCTCCGCGCCGAGCGGCAGGTTGTCGCGCAGGAACTGCGCCAGTATCCTGAACTCCGCGTCGCGGGCAGCCTCCCGCCGCCAGACCAGCGCTACCCGGCGGGACGGGCAGGGGGGCGCGAAGGGGCGGATTTCGATGGAGCCGTTGGGGGCCGAGGCGCCCGTCACCGAGAGCGCGGGCAGCAGGGTGATGCCGATCCGGCTTGCGACCATTTCCCGCAGAGTGTCCAGCGACGTGGCGGCGAAGCTTTCGCGCTCCCGATCGCGCGAGCGGGGGTTGTTGCAGACGGCCAGCGCCTGCTCCCGGAAACAATGCCCTTCCTCCAGCAGCAGCACATGCTCGCCGCTCAAGTCCGATTCGGTCACCTGATTGCGCGCCGCCAGCGGATGGCCGGCGGGGAGCGCCACGACGAAGCTTTCATCGAACAGGACTTCGACTTCGAACGAGGGCTCGCTGACCGGCATGGCGAGCAGCAGGGCGTCGAGGTCGCCGCTTTTCAGACGCTCCGCGAGTCGCTCCGTCTGATCCTCCCGAAGGTAAAGACGAAGATCCGGGTATGTGCGCCGCAGCGAAGGAAGCACCCTGGGAAGCAGATATGGGCCGACGGTGGGTATGACACCTAGTCGCAGGTCCCCCGCTAGGGGGGCCGCTTTTCCCTGCACGCTGTCGCTCAGATCGCGCACTTCCGCCAGGATGCGGCGTGCCCTCGCGGTCACTTCCGTACCTGCCGGGGTGAGCAGGACCCGGCGCTTGGTCCGCTCTACCAATTGGGCGCCAAGTGCTTCTTCCAATTGCTGAATTTGGGCTGACAGGCTAGGCTGGCTGATGTTGGCGGCATCGGCCGCCTTGCCGAAATGGAGGGTGTCGGCAACGGCTACCAGATAGCGCAACTGCTTCAAGGTGACGGCGTGACTCATCGGACCGTCCTATCACAGCCTTCAGAAAAAGCGATTGGAATTATCGGTCGGACATGGCCAGTTTGGAATTGTTCGAATTTAGTGCACCGCAACAATCCGGAGAGATTTTCATGCTTACTGTTGGCGATAAGTTCCCCGCGTTCGACCTCAAGGCCGTCGTTTCCACCGACATGAAGGACGCCTTCACCCAGATCAACGAGCGCTCCTACGAGGGCAAGTGGCTGGTCGTGTTCTTCTGGCCGAAGGATTTCACCTTCGTTTGCCCGACCGAGATCGCCGCTTTCGGCAAGCTGAACGGCGAGTTCGCCGATCGTGACGCCCAGGTGCTCGGCGCCTCCACGGACAGCGAGTTCGTCCACCACGCCTGGCGCGTCCACCACGACGACCTGCGCGACCTGCCGTTCCCGATGCTGGCCGACATCAAGCGCGAGCTGAGCAGCGAGTTGGGCATCCTGGACAAGAACGAAGGCGTCGCACTTCGCGCCACCTTCCTCGTCGATCCGGACGGCATCATCCGCTTCGCGTCCGTCAACGACCTGTCGGTCGGCCGCAACCCGCAGGAATTCCTGCGCGTTCTGGACGCCCTTCAGACCGACGAGCTGTGCCCCTGCAACTGGCAGAAGGGCCAGGACACGCTTCAGGCGGCCTGATCCGGAACTGGCACTAAGTCCCGCGGAAGCTCCATTCCGCGGGTGCGGGCACTGAACGGGGGCGCCGGTCACGGCGCCCCCGGCCCACGCCGGCCACAATTCAAGCCGGTCCCTTCTCCAGACTATCAATTGAAGATCAGGAATCGCCCGCCATGTCGATCGAAGCGCTGAGGGGCAAGCTGCCCGATTACGCCAAGGACCTTAAGCTCAACCTGTCCAGCGTTTTCAACACGCCCAACCTGACGCCGCAGCAGGCGTGGGGAACGGCGGTCGCTTCGGCCCTCGCGTCGCGCCAGCCGGACGTCATCCGCGCCGTGGTCGCCGACGCCGCCCAGCACCTTGAGCCCGCCGCCCTGAACGGCGCCAAGGCCGCTGCCGCCATCATGGGCATGAACAACATCTATTACCGCTTCGTCCATCTGTCGGCGAACAAGGACTACGCCACGATGCCGGCGCGCCTGCGCATGAACATCATCGGCAATCCGGGCGTCGATAAGATCGATTTCGAGCTGTGGTCCCTGGCCGTGTCGGCCGTCAACGGCTGCGGCATGTGCATCGAGAGCCACGAGCACGAAGTCGTCAAGAAGGGCGTCTCCAAGGAATCCGTGCAGGACGTGATCCGGATCGCTTCCGTGATCCACGCCGTCGCCGCCGTGGTCGACGGGGAAGCGGCTTTGGCCTGATCCGTTCGGGATCGGGAACGGTCGAGTCGAAGTTTGTAGAAGGCGTCTTTCCCTTGGGAAAGGCGCCTTTTTGCCGTTCAGGCCGTGAGTCCGCTGAACAGGGCATAGATGCCGAACCCGGCAAGCATCACGGCGGCGCCCCGGTTGATCCAGCGGAAGACATTGTCCGAGATTTTGTGCCGGACCATCGCGACGCCGCTGCTCAGAATTAGGAACCACAGGGCCGATCCCAGGAAGACGCCCAGCACCAGCGTCATCGCCTCCCGCTCGCCACTTAATTCCCCGCCAAGGCCGAATCCGGCGAAGATCGCGATGAAGGCGAAGATGGTCACCGGGTTGGTCAGGGTCAGGCCCAGCCCGACCGCGAATCCGCCCAGCGCCGTCTTGATGTCGCGCTTGATCTCGCGCGGGCGCGGTTCCGCCCGGAAGCTGACGAACGCGATCGCCAGCATCACGGCGCCGCCGACCAGGCGGAAGGCCGATTGATGCCCCGTCAGCCAGTCCGTCATCGCCTTGACGCCGAAAGCGGCGACGGCGCCGAAGGTGGCGTCGGCCAGCGCCGCTCCCAAGCCGGTGGCGAATCCCATGACGACGCCGCCTTCCAACGTGCGGCGGATGCACAGCAGCCCGATCGGTCCCACCGGTGCCGCGACCACGATGCCGAGCAGGATTCCACGCGCCAGAACCGCCAGATATTCCACGCTCAACTCCTCAAGAAACCCTGACGCCGGAAAGCCCGTTCCCGGAAAACGGGCGGAGTATGCCCATCCCATTCCCTATCCGAAATGGAGGATCGACAAGGTGCGGCGTTAATCGGCGGGGACGAGCGGGAGGAGGGTTGCCGGAGTGCAGCACCCATGGCTTTTGTCTATTCCGGTCATCGGATGCGGCTTGCCTCCCGTGCGGGGTTCGACTAATCAGAAAGCCGCAAAAGGGTGGCGGATTGCCAGTCCCAATGCCATTGATCCGCCTCCACTATGGAGCATCCGGTCCCGGCTGCTTCGAAGGGTATTCGTGTGCGAGCTTTCTCCTTGCGGAAAATCGGTTTGAAGCGCCAGAAGCGGCGCCTGCGCAACGGCTTTCGCGGTGGCCTGCTGGCCCTGGGAATGGTCGCCGCAGCTTCCATTCCGGCACTGGCGCAAGGCGGCGGTGGCGGCAGCAATCAGCCGGTCCTGCTGAATGCCGACGAGCTGACCTATGACGAGACGCTCGGCATCGTCATCGCGTCGGGCGACGTCGAACTGTCGCAGGGCGACCGGCTGCTGCTGGCGGACCGCGTTACGTATAACGAAAAGACGAGCGTCGTTACCGCCACCGGCAATATCCGCCTGCTGGAGCCGAGCGGCGACGTGATCTTCGCCGATTATTCGGAACTGACCAACGATCTGGCCCAGGGATTCGTCCAGCAGGTCCGCGTGCTGCTGACCGACAATTCGCGGGTGGCGGGCACGGAGGCGGAGCGGACCGATCAGGGCCGCTATATGCGGATCAACCGGGCGGTCTATTCGCCTTGCAATCTTTGCGAAAGCGATCCGACGCGGGCGCCGCTGTGGCAATTGCGCGCCAACAGGGTGGTCCACGACAAGGAAGAGAAGGAAATCGTCTACCGGGATGCCCGGCTGGAGATGTTCGGCATTCCCGTGCTCTATACGCCGTATTTCGCCCATCCGGACCCGTCGGTGGACCGCAAGAGCGGCTTTCTCAGTCCGGTCTTCGGGTATGGCGGCAATCTCGGCACTTTCGGCGCCGCTCCCTATTACTGGACGATCGCTCCGGATAAGGACCTGACGCTCACGCCGCTGTTCAGCACGGAAGACGGAGTTCAGATGCGCGCCGAATGGCGGCAGCGCTTCGAAAGCGGCCGTATCCTGCTCGACGGCAGTATCGTCAACGCCGACCGCAAGACGTCGTCCGGCGCCGTCAAGGAAGACGAGTGGCGCGGGCATCTGTTCGGCAACGGGCTGTTCGATTTGAACGATACGTGGCGCACCGGCTTCAACCTGGAGAAGACGTCGGACCGGTCGTATCTGCGGCGGTACCGGATCAGCGGCGAGGATATCCTGACCAGCCGCGCCTTCGTCGAAGGGTTCCGGGGCCGCAACTATGCGGTCGCCAACGCCTATCAGTTCGACGACCTGCGCGAGAACAGTGAGAACGAGCCCTTCGTAATTCCGATGGCGCAGGCCCAGTTGCTGGGCGAGCCCGACTCGGTGCTGGGCGGCCGCTGGTCGCTGGACCTGGGGCTGGTCGGACTTCAGCGCTCAGAAGGGCAGGATACCCAGCGCGCCTCGGTCGAAGCGGGCTGGAGACGGGAGTTCATGGCCGATACCGGGTTCATCACCACGGTCAGCGGCAGCCTGCGCAGCGACGCCTACTATGTCACCGATTATATCCGGGACGACGATCCCACCGGCATGGAAACCACCGATACCGAATTGCGGCTTTTCCCGCAGGGGCAGGTGACGGTGCGTTACCCCGTGGCGCGTCAGATCGGATCGGTTCAGCATGTGGTTGAGCCAATCGTGTCGCTCACCTCGTCGCCGGTGCTGGAAGACCAGGACGACATCCCGAACGAGGACAGCCAGGATATCGAGCTGAGCCCGACCAACCTGTTCCGCGCCAACCGCTTCCCCGGCGTCGACCGGCTCGATTCGGGCACCCGCGTCACCTACGGCGTCAACACCGGCGTCTACGGCTTCGGCGGCGGGTTCTCGGAGTTCTTTCTGGGGCAGAGCTACCAGCTTTCCAACAACGACGACGCGGCGCTGGTGGCTTCCGGACTGGGCAAGGATTATTCCGACATCGTCGGCCGCATCCGGGTTTCGCCCGGCCCCTATCTCGACCTTCAGTACGACTTCCAGCTTGCGGAAGAAGATCTGGAAGCGCAGGTCCAGCAGTTCCGCGTCAGCGCCGGCGTTCCGATCCTGCGGGCGGGGGCCAACTACTATTACCGCGACCGGCCGACCACCGGCGATACGTCACCCCGTCGTGAGTACCTGACGA
>DASQKT010000117.1:0-6640 GCA_035630415.1 Skermanella sp. | reverse complement strand
CGGGAGGATCTTGTCCGAACCGATCAAACCGTATCGGGAAGGCGAGCGCCGGAGCCCTTACGGCGTCCTGTGCTAAAGCAACCCGTACGCCGTAAGATCGTCCCGCAGCGTCGCGGCGTCGATGAAACGGACGGCGTGCATGCCGACCGCGCGGGCGCCTTCGACATTCCGTTCGACATCGTCGATGAACAGCGTGTCCTCCGCGCGGAGACCGTGCTGGTCGAGCAGGCGGCGGTAAATTGCCGCATCCGGCTTCAACAACCGGACTTCTCCCGAGACGACGATGCCGTCGAAGGCGTTCAATTCGTCGAACCGCTTTCGGGCACGGTCCAGCTTGTCGACCGAGAAATTGGTGATGCAATAGACTGGTGTGCCCCGGCGTTTCAGTTCCCACAGCAGATCGGCGGTTCCGGGGATGGGGCCGGCAACCATTTCGTCCCAGTTCAGGTCATAGGCGGCGATCAGCTCGGCCTTTTCCGGATAGCGGGCCGAGAGCTCGTCCACCGCCTCTTTCCAGGGGCGTCCCGCGTCCTGCTGGAGATTCCAGTCCATCGTGCAGACGGCCTCGAGAAATTCCTCCATGGCGGTGGTATCTTCCGAGAACAGCTTGCGGTACAGGTATTGGGGATTCCAATCGATCAGCACACCGCCGATATCGAACACGACGATGCTGGGATTCGCAGGTCTCGGCGCGGGCCAGGGCGTGGGTGTCGGCGCAAGTCTCGGCACTTTGGAAAGCCTTGTGATAATGAGGGGTGCGACCGCGCGGTCAGGTGCGGCGGTGAGGCGGATGGGGCATACCTAAACACAGGCGCGGGCGGGAGCCATCCCGTAAACGCGCGAGAGCGGAGTGTCGTGAATGAAGCTTTTTGGTTATTACAGGTCCTCGGCGGCCTACCGTGTTCGTATTGCATTGAACCTGAAGGGGATGCCGGTCGACCATCGTTTCGTCCATCTCCGCAAGGGTGAGCAGTCGTCTCCCGAATACGGCGCGCTGAATCCCCAGGGGCTCGTTCCGCTCGTGATCGACGGCCCGAACGTTCTTACCCAGTCACTTGCCATCATCGAGTACCTGGAAGAAACCCAGCCAGAACCGGCCCTGCTGCCGAAGGCCCCACTGGAGCGCGCCCGCGTGCGGTCCATTGCTCAGGCCATCGCCAGCGACATCCATCCTTTGAACAATCTGCGGGTGCTGCGCTATCTCGTCGGTCCGCTCAAGGTTTCGGACGATGCCAAGAACGAATGGTACCGTCACTGGGTGGTCGAGGGACTGGCAGCACTGGAGCGGTCGCTGACCCCGGCTGCCGGGTCCGGCACCTTCTGCCATGGCGATACGCCGACGCTGGCCGACGTCTGCCTGGTTCCGCAGGTCTACAACGCCGAGCGGGCGGATATCGACCTCTCGCCGTTCCCGCGGATCACGGCGATCGTCGCCGCCTGCCGTGAACTGCCAGCATTCCAGGACGCCGATCCGGCCAAGCAGCAGGACGCCGAGTAAGGCTTGACCCTGGACGATGTAAAAGAAAAGCGCCGGACGGCAGCGTCCGGCGCTTTTTCGTAAGCGAATAGCCCTTCGAGCGGGGCGGGATCAGCCGGCGCGGCCGGATGCGATCAGTTCCTTCAGCTTATCGAGGCCGACGGCGCCGGGAACGATCTGGTCGCCGACGACGAAGGCCGGAGTGCCGCGAATGTTCAACTCGCTGGCAAGGCGCAGGTTCTTCTGAAGCGCCTCACTGATTTCCGGCGCCTGCATGTCTTTCTTCAGCCGGTCCAGATCCAGCCCGGCGGACGCCGCGATCCGGTAGATCTTGTCGTCGTCGAGCTGCCCCCGATTCTCCATCAGCGCCACGTGAAGCGCGTCGTATTTGCCTTGCCGCTGTGCCGCCAGCGCCGCGCGCGACGCGGTGATGGAGGCAGGCCCCAGGATCGGGAATTCCTTATAAACCAGCCGGATCTTGGTATCGCTGTCGATCAGGCGGCGGACATCGGCGTGGACTGCCTTGCAGTAGCCGCACTGGTAGTCGAAGAATTCGACCAGCGTCACGTCGCCCTTGGGGTTGCCGAGGACCGGCGAGGCAGGGTTCTTGAATAGCTCGTCCTGCCGGGAGACGAGCGCGTTGCGCTGGGCTTCCGCCTCCGCCGCTTCCTGCTTCTTCTGGAACTCGTTCAGCGACTCCACCAGGACTTCCGGATGGGCCATCAGGTAGTCCTTGACGATCTGCTCGATGGCCGCCTTGTCGGGAGCGTTCTGCTGTGCCGTGGCTGGCGACAGCGGTGCCGCGCACGCCACGGCCAGCAGGGCGGCAGCGGCAAAATTGCGGATCGATCTGGCGGGGCGCTGCATTAGGTGTCTCCAGGTGAGGATTCCGGCACGATGTCAAAGCAGCGAGGCGGCGGCAAGCCCCGGTTGGCGCCGGACGATGGATTTGACGCAAAAGTGAATGCCAGTTCAGCGTTTCGGCGGACGATCGGTGGCCGTCCGGATGTCCTGGGCACGAAGCCAGCCCGGCGAACCCGTGGGAAGCTCGTGTTCCGCCTTTTCCGCGTGGAAGCGGGCGACGCCCCGGTCTCCCCTCGCCATCGCTTCCTCGGCCAGCGCGTAGGACAGCATGCCCTGCTGGTTCTGGCGCCCATAGACGGTGGCGATCAGCCGCCATGTGAAGGGGGTGCGCGGTTCCTCTTCGGCGGCGACCTTCAGGCTCTTGAGGGCCTCGTCCAGCAACCGGTCGTCGTTGGACTCGATCAAAGCATGGGCAAGCGAACTGCGGAGCAGGGCGGAGTCCGGAAGAAGCTCCACCGACCGCCGGTAGGGGGCGATCGATTCGGCGACCCGGCTGTTCTCCAGCAGGACCTGACCCTTGAGTTCGTGGAAGAAAGGATTGTTCGGCTCTTCCTTGATCAACTGGTCGATCATCGGCAGTGCCTGCTTGATATCGCCGCGCTGGTAGAGGGCTATGGCGCGGCCGTAGCGGGCCGGCAGTGCTGTATCCGATTCGCGGAAACGCTGAAGGGCGATCTGGGGCTGGACGAAGCCCAGCAGCTTCGCGCGCATGCGCGCATGCATGTCGTCGTAGCTGGGCGGCAACGGCTTGTCGGAGACCCTGGAGTGCTCGACGTGGTAGCGGACGCTCTCGATCCGGTCGAGGGTCAGCGGGTGGGTGCGGACGAAGGCGTCCTGCCGGTCGGTCGGGCGAAGGTCCTGATTGCCCAGCTTCTCCAGGAAATTCAGCAGGCCGCGCGCCGAAACGCCGGCCTGATCCATATAGTTGAGGGCCGCCTGGTCGGCGGTGCTCTCCTGCGCCCTGCTATAGGCCAGGTATGAACGGCGCGCCATTTCGGTGCCGCCGCCCAGTATAGCGGCCCCGGCGCCCGCCTCCCCGGTGGCGAGTGCCGCGCCAAGGCCGAGCAGCGCGCTGAGGATGGCCTGGGCGGACGCACCCTCCATCGCTTCCTGCGATCGGATCAGGTGGCCGCCGGCGATATGGCCGATTTCGTGGGCGATGACGCCGATAAGCTCGCCGGGGCTTTCGCTTTCCAGCAGCAGTCCGGTGTGGATAAACAGATTCATGCCGCCCGCCACGAAGGCATTGAGCGAACTGTCCTTCACCAGCGCTATTTCGACGCTGTCGCCGTTGATGCCGGAGACTTCGAAGATTGGCTCCGCGTAAGTGCGGATGATATGTTCGATCTCGGCGTCACGGATGAACTGGAGGCGCCGCTGCTGCTGCTGCGCTTCCGCAGGTGCAGCCGACATACCCACCATTGCCACGGCTGCAAAAGCCACGGCCAGGATACGAACCTTGACCACCAGTTTCCGCGGTAAACGCAAAGCCATGCTTTCTCCCACATGCCGATTGCCGGCCAGTCGCCTAGCTTATACGCAAATCTGGCAACGGTTGGGCATTTTTACCATGGCCGCCGCAGCACTTGCCGGTTGCGCGTCCAACCAGCCGGTACGCCTCGGAGCCCATCAGGTCAACGCCGGCATTGCCGCGGACGAGCCGCGTGCCGCAGCGATCGGCCGCGATATCCTGTCGCAGGGCGGCAACGCGGTCGATGCCGCGACCGCCATGGCGCTGGCCATGTCCGTTACCCTGCCGACCCGCGTCGGACTGGGCGGCGGCGGCATCTGCGTCGTACATGACGCCACCAGCAGCCAGACCCGCACGATCGATTTCCTGCCTCGTCCCGCTTCCGGCGGCAGTACCGCCAGTGGGATTGGCGATACCGTCGCCGTGCCGGGCATGGTGCGCGGCATAGCGGCCCTGCACGCTGCCCATGGTAAGATGCGGTGGGAACAGTTGGTTGTCCCGGCGGAGGCCAAGGCCCGTTTCGATACCGGGATCTCGCGGGCGCTGGCACGGGACCTTCAGGTTTTCGGCGGTATCGCCGGCGAGGATCAGGCTGCCAAAGCCGTATTCCTGCCGACCGGCGCCACTCCGCCGGGCGAGGGCCAGGGCCTTCAGCAGAACGATCTGGCGAATGTCCTGTCGCAGCTTCGCCAGCGCGGCGCGGGCGCTTTCTACAGCGGTCAGCTTGGCGAAACGATCGCCGCCGGGCTGGGGATCGCTCCCAAGACCCTCGCCGGTTATCAGGCTCAATGGCGGCAGACTGCCGACGTCCAGCACGGCAACGACACCGTGCATTTCGCCAGCGTGCCGGAAGGCGCTCCCGCAGCGGATGCGCTGCGCGACGCGTTGACTGCTCCGGACGGCAAGCGGAATGCCAGCCTCATCAAGGCCTTGGAGAAGGTCGAGCCGGAAGGGCCGCCGACCGCCGGTCTCGTCAGCTTCGACCAGTTCGGACAGGCGGTCGCCTGCACCTTCTCGCTCGGTGGACCATTCGGCACCGGCAAGATGATTCCGGGCACCGGCATCATGCAGGCGAAAGCTACCGGAGCGCGCGGCATCGGCGGACCAGCCGTCATGGTCAACCCGAGCCTCAATCACCCGCTGTTCGCCGGCAATGGCGGCCTGATCGGAGTCGGCGTGGGTGAGGAAGGGGCGGGTGCCGCACCCGCAGCTCTGGTCAATGTGGCACTGAGAGCGATCGAGCAGGGAATGACCGCTCAGGAAGCCGTCGCGGCTCCCCGGCTGGCACCCGATCCCGCCGGCGGCACGCTGATCGAGGAGACGGCCGAACGGTCCGCCGCCGGTGTCGAGGGCGAGATCTACAGCGTCCAGGCCCTTGGACGGGTCAATCTGGTCAGCTGCAAGGTCGATCGCAGCACCGGAGCCCGGTCCTGCTCTGCTGCTACTGATACGCGTGGATTTGGTATCGCTTACACTATCGAGTAGCGTTGATGCAGTGGGTCGGGAGCCTGGGTCAGGCTCCCGAAGCCCGGTTTCTGTTTGCTGTTACATTTCTGTTTACTGTTACAATGTCAGGTCAGGCTATGTCTCTGAAAGTCGCCAAGCGGGGAGCCATCTCCCCGTTCATCGTGATGGAAGTGATGAGGGCCGCTGCGCAACGGGAGGCGGCCGGCGGCGATGTGCTTCATCTGGAGGTCGGGCAACCGTCCTCCGGAGCGCCGGCGGCCGTAATCGAGGCGGCCAAGCGGGCGCTCGACGGCGACCGCCTTGGGTACACCGACGCTCTCGGCATCCCGCCGCTGCGCACCGCGATCTCCCGCTTCTATCACGACCGCTACGGCATCGCGGTGCCGGAGCGCAGAGTGGTGGTCACGACCGGCTCCTCGGCCGGTTTCCTGCTGGGGTTCCTGGCGGCGTTCGAACCGGGCGACCGGGTCGCCATGGCCGCTCCCAGCTATCCGGCCTACCGCAACATCCTGACGGCGCTGGGCGTCACGCCGGTGGAGATGCTGGCCGGGCCGGAGTCGCGGTTCCAGCCGACGGTCGAACTGCTGGAGAACCTGGGGCATCCGGTCGAAGGGCTGATCGTGGCGAGCCCGTCCAACCCCGCCGGGACCATGCTGGGAGCGGACGAGCTGCGGCGGCTGACTGCCTATTGCCAGCAGAAGGGCATCCGGCTGGTTTCCGACGAGATCTACCACGGCATCTGCTACGAGGGCTCGGCGGCTTCGGCGCTGGCGGTGACCGAGCAGGCGCTGGTGATCAACAGCTTTTCCAAGTACTTCTCGATGACGGGATGGCGCTTGGGCTGGATGGTGGTGCCTGACGATCTGGCGCGCTCCATCGAATGCCTGAGCCAGAACCTGTTCATCTCTCCGCCCAGCCTGTCGCAGCACGCCGCCTGCGCCGCCTTCGGCTGCACCGAGGAGTTGGACGCTAATGTCCAGCGCTATGCCCGCAACCGGGCGCTGCTGCTGGAGGAACTGCCGAAAGCCGGTTTCGACCGGCTGGCTCCCGCTGACGGCGCTTTCTACATTTACGCCGATATCTCGGCGATGACGGACGACAGCGAGGCGTTTTGCCGTCGCATGCTTGCTGAAACCGGTATCGCGGCGACGCCGGGCGTCGACTTCGATCCGGCGCGGGGCCGGCATTTCATGCGCTTCTCCTTTGCAGGCGCAACCGCCGACATGGCGGAAGCGGCCAAGCGCCTGAAGGCATGGCGCAAGTAGAAACGAAGTTGGGCCGTGGCCCGGTCCGGTAAGGCGATCGCCTTACCGGACCGGGCCACGGCCCAACTTCGTTTCTACTTGCGCCATGCCTTCAGG
>DASQKT010000116.1:0-4039 GCA_035630415.1 Skermanella sp. | reverse complement strand
CCCCTCATCGATCCGGCCGGCGATGAAGGGCTGTAAAACCGGCCATTGGCTGGCGGGATTGAAAGTATAGAGCCGCCGGTCGTGGAGATTGGGAATGCGCGGCGCGAAGCGGAACCCCAACAAATGGCACAGCGCGAAGACATGGTCCGAGACCCCACCCCCATCAGTGTGGTGGACGGCGATGTCGATGTCGGCTCCGTGATAGAGCAGTCCGTCGAGGACATGGAGTGCCTCACCACCGGCCACCGAGATCGGCTTGGTATGGTAGGGAGCGTACCGCCCGGAGAGATGGGTGTAGAAGCCAATCGCCGGCTCGCTTCCTTTGTGCGGATTGACGGCGCCGGTCGCTTCGCCGCGTCCGCCGAGTGGAAAGTTCTGGCCATCCGAACTCGAGGCGGTGCCGGCCCCGAACGACGCGGCGAGCGGCTGCGCCTGTTGCGCCTCCACGATCCGCGCCAAGGCGCGGCCGTAGGTCTCCTCCCGCAGATGCCATCCCGCCGTCCAGACCAGTTGCTTGTAGCTGGCGACGGTACAGGCCTCAGCCATACGGGTGAGGCCGAGATTGGTGGCATCCGCCAGCACTGCGGTGAGCACCACCCGGCGGTCATCCGCCGGCAGATCGGACCGGAGATGGGTGAAGCAGTCGCTGAACCCAGTCCAGCTTGCGACCTCATCGAGAAGGTCGGTGATGCGGACCCGCGGCAGCAATCCGTAAAGCCGGGTGGCCAGCGCCTCGGCTGTTTCCGGTGTGATCGCCTGAAGCGGCGTGATCTTGAGCGACGAGCCGCTGATCCGGACATCCTCCAGCTGGTCCTGGTCAGCCTTGTCGGCGACCTGGCGCAGCCGCCCATCAAGAAGCTCCCGCCGTCGTCGAAGCCAGGCGGTGGCGTCGAGCGGCACCGCGACAGGAAGCGGTCCGGCCTCTTTCATGGCGGCGAACAGCGGCTTCGCGATAAGCTGGTCCTCAACCGCCCGGTAGTGCCGACTTCCCGCGACCCAGACGTCCCCGGCACGGAGCCGATCGCGCAGCTCGGCGAACAGGCAGAGTTCATAAACCCGGCCGTCGACCTTCCCGTTCTTCATGACCGCGGACCGCCAACTCCGGCGAATGAAGCTGGTCGGGAGGTTCTCGGGCAGTGTGCGCCGGTTACCGGCGTAGAAGGTTCTGAGTAACTCCACCGCCTGCACAAGGCCGTTGGCGGCCGCCACTCCCTGGAACGTGAAGGCCTCGAGGAACAGAGGGCCGACCCGCCGAAGGAGGGCGTGGTTTCTTTCCGCCAAGGCCAGGTAATCCGGCCCGTCGGCTCTGACCAGATCCTTCGCCTCCTTGATGATGTCAGCGAACCGGTCCCAGGAAACGACCTTGTCCACGGCGGCAAAGGGATCATCCCCGGTCTCCCTAGCGCTCAGCAAAGCCTCACCGATCCGGGTGAACAGCCGCACCTTGTCGTTGACGGCTCGGGCATCGTGCTGAAGGGCGGCGGAAGCGCGCCGCTCGGCCCGTCGGAACAGCTGCCCGATCGACCGGTCGAAGACGCCGACGGCCTCGTCGGTCAGGCGCGCCATGGTCTCCAGCACCGTCACCACCAGGACAGCGCGGCGCCGGCCGGAAGAAAGCGCCTTGAGATGCTGGGCGGTCAGCCGCGTCCCTTCGCGGGCGAGTTGCTTGACCCGGTCGGAATGGACGGCCGCCATGACGGCGGGGTCGATCCCGATCCGTCGAAGGTGCCGCAACTGATCGATCAGACGGGCCAGGGAGCGATGTCCGGGAGCCCCGGGTGACTGTCGTGCCCAGGCCAGACTGCTGACGGGATGGTCGGGATGGATCTCCAGCAGGGCATCCAGGCCGGCTCGCTGCGATTCTGACAGACCGCGGGTCAATTGGTCCGCGACATGGCGTTCCGCGCGCAGCAGCGCCGTCGCGACCATGCGCTCCAGGACGCTGGCGCCGGGAGCGGCAACGCCCCGGCGGCGCAGTTCCACCATCAGCGCCTCCGCCACCGTCATGCCGCTGACCGTCGTCAGGGCGATCGGCAGCAGCCAGTTCGACAGCTCCCGATGATCCGGCTGGCTGAAGCTGCGGAACCCGAAGACGGCGCGCAGGACATCGAGCTGGTCGTACCGCGTCGGCGCACGGGCCGCATAGTCGGCGAGCGCGTCGGCGTCGACATCGAGCTGCTCGCCCAGAAACCGCACCACCTCCAGCGGCACCAGCTCTCCGGGTCGGATGAGTCGGCCGGGATGGCGCAAGGCGCAGAGCTGGAGCGCGAAACCGAGACGGTTATGGGGGCCGCGGCGTCGGGCGATCACCGCCAGGTCGCTGGGGCTGAGCGTGTAGTGGCGGATGAGGTCGGCCTCGGTCGTCGGCAGGGCGAACAGGGCGTTGAGCTGGGCTTCGGTGAGGACGCGGCGGCGCGGCATGGAAGGACTGTCCCACTTGGAGTATGGTCTGTTTTGGATGGTGGCGATCCTAGCCGCAATGCGGGTTTGCCGGCCATCGATCCGGGAGGGTTCAATTGGGACAGCGCGTCGCCGTCTACTGCCGGGTCTCCACCGCCGATCAGTCGTGCGGACGCCAGGAGCGTGACCTCCTCGCCTTTGCCGCCCGCGCCGGCTACGAGGTGGTGGGGGTGTTCAAGGAAACCGGATCCGGTGTCAGGCTCGACCGGGCTCAACGCGGGAAGGTCATCGCCCTCGCTCAGGCCCGGCAAATTGATGCCGTTCTGGTGACGGAGCTGTCACGATGGGGCCGCAGCACTCTCGATCTGCTGGAGACCCTGCGCGAGTTGGAGACGCGGCGGGTCTCGGTGATCGCGCTGTCCGGCATAACCTTCGACCTGTCGAGCGCCACCGGCCGCATGATGGCGACCATGCTCTCCGGCATCGCCGAGTTCGAACGTGATCTCCTGCGCGAACGGGTCCGATCCGGACTGGCCGCCGCCAAGGCTCGCGGCAAGAAGCTTGGTCGCCAACTCGGGGAGCGCCCGAAGTCCGACCGGCTGGCTCCCAAGGTGCTGGCGCTGGTGGCGCAGGGCCGCAGCTATCGCCTGATCGGTCGTGAGCTGGGGCTCAGCAAGAACACGGTCGCGGCCATCGTCAAACGATCCCGCGGCTCCGACGGCGTGGGGAGCGGCCGATGACGAAGCGGCCGCGGCAGCCAAGCGCGGACGCGTACCGGAAGGTGAGATTCCGGGAAATGGCGCGAGAGATCGTCGCGAAGGATCGCCATGACCGGCGATATGGCCAAGCCGTGGACACCGCGGGCGCCATCGCCAGGGCGTTGGAACGTGTCTACCGGCAAGGGTTCGAGGATGCCCAGACTGACTGTCCGACAGCAAAGCCGGAGGTGGTTCCTGACGAGGGGGCGTTCGAATGGGCCATGATCCCGCCGCGTCCCCGGACCGCGTTCTGGAGTATCTGCCTGTTCTGCCTCGGTCGAGGGGATCGCCCGGACGGTGGTGGCTATATGGTCCCGGAAACCACGGAGCGCGGCACGCCAGGCTGGCGGCTGGTCGCTTTCAATGACAGAGACATTAAAGTAATAGGCGAAAACACGCTCAAGCCGTTGCTGCGGCTGGGGCTCCTGGCGCTCACGGAAGATACGCCACGGCGCCTCATCGTATCAGATCGAGGCGTGGCCACTTGGAAGCGTTTCGTCGAACGCGGAGGGCAGTTTCCGGAGGATCTGACCAGCGTCTAAGCCAGCCTCCGCTGGCTGCGTTCACGGATTGTCCCCTTAGCGTATATTTCTGCCCGTTCTGTGGCGTGACCCCAGGTCGGGCTGGGGCGCCAGTGGATCTACTCGAGGCGCTGGAAGCGTGGAGCGACGACCAGATGCAGCAGACGGCATAGTCGACCGCTTCGACACGTGACGGCGTCCATCCCATGCTGTTTGATCTAGGTCCAGCCCCAACAGTGATGTCATGAAGGGCCATTTGGCAAAATCCATGGCTGGATGCTTGGGAGCATGGCCATGTGCAAAAATCGTAAATTACGCACAAAACCTAACTGGCTGATTTAGCAGAATTTTTTCTGTGCA
>DASQKT010000115.1:0-22271 GCA_035630415.1 Skermanella sp. | reverse complement strand
CTGACCGATTGTTTCATACAGGAAGAAGCCTATCGCATAGCCCAGTATGCCACCGATGACCGACGACAGGGTGCAGAGCAGGGCAAGGCGGAACCACTGGTCGCGCCGCGCCAGTACCATCGGCACCAGCAGCACGTCGGGCGGCAGCGGAAAGACGGAGCTTTCCGCAAACGAAATCAGGCAAAGCCAGAAGGTTCCGGCAGGACTGCCGGCCTTTGCCAAGGCCCAGCGATAAGTTTTTTCAAGCACGTCGAACTCGCGGGGCAGGGCGCCGGGATCATGTCCGGGCACCTGGGTTCCAGGGAAATGGCGATGGGAGAAATATCGGCGACGGCCAATCGGCCGTCAGGATTCAGCGAAAGCCGGCGGTCCCGTCGGTGTCCTCGGAGTAGCCCTACCCACACCTTCGGCCGGAGCCGGTATGCGTTCCGTCACGTCGGGCGCCAAACGCACCCTCCCGACCGAGAATGCGGGCGGCAGCGGAACCAATGGTACGGGCTGGGGTATCGGCGGATCGCGTGGCGCCGGGCGCGACACTTCAATGAAAGACTGGCGGGGCAGATAGAACTTGCCGGGTGGCGGGTTGCCATCCCGGCTGTCGCTGCCCGCCCCCGACGGCGCCTTCGCTGGCGGATCGGTCATGGCGGAAAGAACGCCGCCGTGCTGCCCTGTCGAAGCCGCTACCGACCAGCCCAGGGCACATAACAGGCATAGGGATACCATGAGAGCGACAGCTCTCACACCCTTTCCTGTTCTGGCGCTGAATTCGGCTGTTCCCGGCATCGTTCTCTCAAGCGGAGCAAACAAGCCGGGACCCTACACGCCGTTCCTTTATGAAACCAGAATATTCAATCGGCCATACCGGCGCACCGATCTCTACTCTTCCACCTGCCCGAACAGATAGTCGATATCGGTAGTGCCCAGCGCGCCGAACAGGCCGGTTCCCTCGATCGTCGCGGCGGCAAGGTTGCCCTTCCGCTGTTGCAGCTCCAGGATACGCTCCTCCACCGTATTGGCGGCGATCAGCTTATAGACGAAGACCGGCTTGTCCTGCCCGATGCGGTGCGCCCGGTCGGTCGCTTGATTCTCCGCCGCCGGGTTCCACCACGGGTCGTAATGGATCACGGTGTCGGCGGCGGTCAGGTTCAACCCTCGCCCACCCGCCTTCAGGCTGATCAGGAACACCGGCACCTCGCCGCGCTGGAAGCGCTCGACCGGTTCGGTGCGGTCGCGGGTCGACCCGGTCAGTTCGACGAACTGGATGCCCGCCTTGTTCAGTTCCGGCTTGATCAGGTCCAGCATCGACGTGAACTGCGAGAAGATCAGGATGCGCCGCCCCTCCGGCACCATCTCGCTGACCATCTCGATCAGGCCATCCAGCTTGGCGCTTTCCGCCACGGCGGCGGCGGCCGCGATCTTGACCAGCCGGGGATCGCAGCAGACTTGCCGCAGCTTCAGCAGGGCGTCGATCACGGTGATGGCGTTGCGGGACAGGCCGCTGTCGGCGATGGCGGCACGGACCTTTTCGTGGACCGACAGGCGGATCGTCTCATAAAGGTCGCGCTGCTCCTGGCCCAGATCGATATGCCGGATGACCTCGGTCTTGGGCGGCAGTTCCTTCGCCACCTCCGCCTTGGTCCGGCGCAGCAGGAAGGGCCGGGTGCGGCGGACCAGATGGGCGGCGCGGGTCGCGTCGCCGCGCTTCTCGATCGGCGTGCGGAAGCGCTTCTGGAAGTCCTTCCTGTCGCCCAGCAGTCCCGGCATCAGGAATGCGAACTGCGCCCACAGCTCGCCCAGATTGTTCTCCACCGGCGTACCCGACAGGCACAGGCGATGCCGGGCGTTAAGCCCGCAGACGGCGCGGGTGGCGCGGCTGTCCGGGTTCTTGATCGCCTGTGCTTCGTCCAGCACCACCAGATGCCACATGAAGTCCCGCATCAGGTCGATGTCGCGCGCGACCACGCCATAGGTGGTCACGACGATCTGCGCTGAATCGACCTCGTTCCGCTTCTCGTGCCGGTCCAGGCCGTGCAGCACCAGCGTCCGCAGATGCGGCACGAAACGCTTCGCCTCGCTCGTCCAGTTGTGGACCAGACTGGTCGGCACCACCACCAGACACGGTTCGGTCATCCGGCCCTGCTCGTGCTCCAGCGCTATATGCGCCAGGGTCTGCGCCGTCTTGCCCAGGCCCATGTCGTCGGCCAGGATGCCGGCGACATCGTTGGCGGCAAGGCTCTGGAGCCACGACAGGCCGATCTTCTGATAGTCGCGCAGTTCGCCCTGGAAGCTGGCCGGCGGCGCTGATTCCGGCAGGATCTCGTCGTCGCGCAGCTTCCGCAGGAAGGTCTCGATCTGC
Organism: Skermanella sp.; assembly: GCA_035630415.1. Classification (GTDB taxonomy): domain Bacteria; phylum Pseudomonadota; class Alphaproteobacteria; order Azospirillales; family Azospirillaceae; genus Skermanella. The sequence goes on along the minus strand of DASQKT010000115.1, from coordinate 19,915 downwards.
TTAGTCTCGTCGGGCCGTCTCGACACCAGATCGTCGATATCGATCAGCAGGTCGGCTTCGGCCAGCGGAACCTGGAGCTTCTCTTCCAGCCGGCGCCCGCTGTCCAGCATCGCCTCCAGCACGCTGAACAGCCGTTCCACCCGCTCGGCAGGCAGCGCCAGCACGCTGCCGTCGTCAAGCACGAGCTGCGCCTTGCCGTCGATCACCTTGGTCGCGGCCATGCCGCCCCGGTCGATCAGCCGGGCCAGGATGGGCAGCAGCGGCCGGCGCAGGCCGTCGATCTCGACGCCGATATCCATGTCGAACCAGCCTTCGCCGGCATCGCGCACCACGACGCCGACATCACCGGTCGGCTCGATCGTCCGGGTCCCGAAATCGGTACCGATGTCGATCTTCCAGCCTTCCTTCTCCAGATCAGGGACATGGGTGGTGAAGAAGGAACGCCACGCGCCGTCGACATCCTTGCCTGCCATCCGGTGGACGCGGGTGCCCCGGTCGTTCAGCGTGCCTTTAGGCGGCTCGATCCGGAGCTGGGCGAATCCGATCTGGGCAAGCCGCACCATGGCAGCCTGCTCGGCCACCTTGTCGCGTCGGGCGAACAGGGGCGGGCCGTCACCCTCCTCGATCTTGGCGAACTGCCGCTGGTCGTCGGGCTCGATCTCGGCTGGACGGTCCTTCTCGCCATAGTCGAACGACAGGCGCAGGATGTCGATCAGCCCCTCGCCGGGCGATACGACGCGGCTCAGCCGCGCCGTGACGACGGGGCTGCGCTCGATGATGACGGCTGCTTCGGTCTTCGGGAAGCGTGGCGGCGGATCGGCGGCGACCAGACGCGGCGCCGGTTTCTTCAGCGCCTTGCGGGTGGTGATCACGGGCTTCTGCGGCACGGGAGGAGCACCGGCGGCCGGCTTCGGCGCCATGACGATCTGAAGATCAACCGGGAAGATCTGGCCCGCTCCCGGATCGACACACCAGTAGCCCAATCCCTTGATCAGGGCGCCCCCATCCGGAAGTCCGGTCGGCACCAGCTTGTTGGCCCTTGGATCGCGGAAGGCGCGGACGGTCCGCTTCGGTTGGCCCGTCGTCGCGACGCCGTTCAGCAGGGCGCCGGTGTGCCAGCGCAGCCGTTCCGTCGCCAGCAGGCAGCGCAGCATCTTGTCCACGGCATCGGCCTTGCCCTTCGGGACCGCCGTGCGGATCAGCCCGCCGGAGCCGAGCAGGCGGGCTACCGTCCGGTCCGTTCCCGCCTGTTCTATCCCGGCTACCTTCTCGATGATTTCGCGCGGGGTGGTGGGGGTCTCGACGCCGTCGCCGGAATCGAGAGTCGCGGTGACGAACAGAGCCGCGTCGCCCTGTCCGGGTTCGATTGTCCAGTAGGCCCTGGGGATCGCCCGCGTCTGGACAGGCGCCGCCGCCGGCTTCGGTGCCGCGGATTTCATGACTTCACCGGGTTTTGTCTTGAGCAAATCGATCATCGAAGTTTGTACGGCCCGGCGCCATTGCGGGCGGGTATCCAGCGCCAGCAGGGCCGCCGCCGCCATATGGGCACAGGCTGGCCTGCTGCAAGTGCAGGTACGGTCCAACGCCACCCGCTGGGCGCGGCGGACCGGCGTTACCGACACCTCATGGGTACGGCCGAGATCCGTGACCGTTGCCCGGATGCGATCTTCCGCCGCACCCAGCCGCACCTCTCCCAGCAGGACCAGACTGCGGCCGCGCTGAAGGGTCTTCTGGTCGAAGATCCGTGAAAGATCTTCTTCGGCAAAGGGAACGGGAGCGCCGGCGGGCGATGAGGCCCGCGCAGTGTGGTTGGCCGTTGACATGTATTTTGAAGACTGAATGTTACGAAGGCTCAAGCGGCGGGAAAAACGGCGAAGGGGGAGAATACCGATTCCATCCCCTCAACGCCACATAACTATGAACCGCCTCCATTCCGGATAAGGGGCGAGCACCCCCGGCGACAGGCTGTCCGGAACGGTATAGCTTGGCCGGACTCGCATGACAGGGGACGAATCCATGGCCGCCGCCGCGAAATTCACGACGGGATCGCCGCTGCGCCACGTCGTCGTCATGACCACCACGGGGTCCATCGGACTGATGGCGGTGTTCGCCGTCGATCTCGCCAACCTGTTCTACATCTCCATACTGGGCGTCAGGGAGCTGGCGGCGGCCGTCGGATTCGCCGGCGCCGTCCTGTTCTTCCAGATTTCGCTGTGCATCGGCCTGACCATCGGGGCGGGGGCCATCGTCGCCCGCGCGATCGGCGCCGGAGAACGCGAGCTGGCGCGCCGGCTGGCCGGGTCCAGCCTCGTCTGGATGGGGTTCGTCACCACGGCCATCGGCCTGCTGACCGTGCCGCTGCTCGATCCGATCCTGTCGGCGCTCGGCGCCCATGACGAAACCAAGCAGTTCGCCATCGATTATCTGCGGATCGTATCGCCGTCCCTGCCGCTGCTGGGCATCGGCATGTGCCTGTCGGCATTGCTGCGGGCGGTCGGGGACGCGAGACGGGCGATGAACGTCACGCTGTTCGCGGGGCTGGCGACGGCGGTGCTCGACCCGATCCTGATCTTCGGCTTCGGCCTGGACCTCGTCGGCGCCGCCATAGCGGCGCTGCTGTCGCGCGGCGTCCTCGTCTATATCGGCTGGCGCGGAGCGGTGCGGGTCCACGACATGGTTGCGTGGCCGGCGGCCTCTTCCCTGATCCCGGATGGGCGGGCGTTGTTCAGCGTCGCAGGTCCCGCCACCCTGACCAACATCGCGACACCGGTTGCGTCCGCCTACGTCACTTACAGCATGGCGAAGTTCGGCGACGCCGCCGTGGCGGGGCTGGCGATCGCCGACCGCATCGTGCCGGTCGCGTTCGGCGTGATCTTCGCCCTGACAGGAGCGGTCGGACCGATTTTCGCCCAGAACCTCGGCGCCGGTCGCTACGACCGGATCTCCGAAACCTTGCGGGCCGCCCTGTTCGTGATGCTGGGCTACGTGCTGAGCGTCTGGCTCCTGCTGTTCCTGGGTCAGGACATCGTCGTCGGCATCTTCTCGGCAAAGGGGATCACCGCCGATCTGGTCCGGCTGTTCTGCGAGGTCGCGGCGGGGGGATTCCTGTTCGTCGGCTGCCTGTTCGTCGCCAACTCGGCCTTCAACAACTTAGGGTTCCCGCTGCTCTCCACCCTGTTCAACTGGGGTCGCGCAACACTCGGCACGATCCCTTTCGTTACGCTGGGCGCCTGGATGTGGCAGGCCGAGGGCATTCTCTATGGCCAAGTGGCCGGCGCCCTGGTCTTCGGGTTGGCGGCATTGCTGACCGCCTTCCGAGTCGTCGGGAGATTGGGCCTCGTCCCGGATCGCCCTGAGCAGCCGGACTGGGCCGCGACCGCTCCCGTTACCTCTTCCGGAAAGGCGGCGCTCGCCTCGCTGGCCGCCACGCCGACCCAAGCGCCTGAACGCTGAGACGAAAGAAGCGGGCGTCAGCAAATTGACGCCCGCTTTTTTCTAAACGACCCGGCCCTAAACGACTCGAAAGTTCTTGAACTGCCACGGGTCGGACGTGTCGACATCCTCCGGGAACAGCACGCCCCGGCCATGCAGCGGCGTCCAGTCGCTGTAGGACCCGACCAGCTTGCCCAGATAAGGCGCCGCAACCTCCAGCACCCGCTCGTGGTTCAGCTCTTCCGGTTCGACGATGCCGGCCTTCGGGTTCTCGATCGCCCAGATGACTCCGGCCAGCGCCGACGCCGTTACCTGAAGGCTGGTGGCGTTGTTGTGCGGGCACAGCTCGCGAGCCTGATGGATCGAAAGCTGGGAGCCGAACCAGTAAGCGCCCTTCTTGTGGCCCATCAGCAGCACGCCAAGCTCGTCGATTCCCTCGACGATCTCGTCCATCATCAGCCGCTTTTCCGGCTGCATCGCCCAGGTCTTGCCGGCGAACTCGTGCAGCGACAGGATCGCGTCGTCGCACGGGTGATAGGCGTAGTGGACCGTCGGGCGGTAGCGGACCGACGTGCGATCCCAGACCGTCAGGTAGTCTGCTATCGAGATCGCCTCGCTGTGCGTGATCAGGAAGCCGTGCAGCGGGCCTTCCTTCGGCGTCCAGGTCCGGACGCGCGTGCCGGCCCCCGGCCGCATCAGGTAGATCGCCGAATCACAGCCGAAGTCATGGCGGCGGCCGTCGGGAGGCAGCCCCTTCTCGTGAGTTCCCCAGCCAAGCTCTGCCGGCTGGCAGCCTTCGCCGACGAATCCGTCGATCGACCACGTGTTGACGAACTCGCCGCGCTTCTTTGGCACGTTCGATACCTGTGTATCCCGCTCCGCCACGTGGATCGCCTTGATCCCAAGCGTCTGCGCCAGGGCCGCCCAGCCGTTCCGGTTACGCGGGGTCTGCACCTCAACGCCGGTGTCGCGGGCGATGTCGAGCAGCGCCTGCTTGACGAAATGGGACACCAGACCCGGATTGGCGCCGTGGGTGATGACGGCGGTCGGGCCGTTGGCGAAACCGCCCTTGTGCTGCAAGACCGCTTCACGCAGCGCGTAGTTGGAGCGCAGCGACGGCGACAGGCTGGTATCGGTATAGCCGCCGGCCCAGGGTTCGATGCAGGTGTCCAGATAAAGCGCGCCACGGGTGTGGCAGAACTTTATCAGGGCCAGACTGGACACATCCACCGACAGGTTCAGGATGAAGTCGCCTTCACCGACCATGGGATCGAGCACGGACCGGAAGTTCTCCCGCGTCAGGGCGATGCGGTGGAACTTGATGCCGTATTCCTCCGCCTCCGCATGGCCGCGTTCCTCGGCGGTCACGATCGAGATCTGCTCGGGCTTCATATCGATGTGGCGCAGCAGGAGAGGCAAGATGCCCTGGCCGATGCTACCGAAACCGACGATGACGATACGTCCGGCAAATTTCACGATGGGAGAGGTCAAGGTCATGGCGTCTTCCGAACAGGCTGTTGGTGGCTGACGAATGTCGGGGCCCCGCTGGGTGGATGGTTGGATGGAGAGAGTAGAGGAGCGGCTGCGATCAGGCAGCCCGCTCCGTGATGTACCCGACCGATTGAGCCTCTTCGGCGCACCGTTCGGGGAGGTCTTCGGCGTCCAGGTAACCCGGAGTTTCGAGCAGCGGACGGTCGGTCACGTCGATCAGCCGGGCGTTGTCGAAGCCGTTGAAGGCGGTCCGCAGGCAGGAGCCGTAGGCGCCGAGTTGTCCCAGTTCGATCCAGTCGCCGGCCTTGATGTCGGCCGGCAGCATGAACGGACCCGCCATGTAGTCGGCGCTGTCGCAGGTCGGGCCGTAGAACGCGAAGCCCTGTTCCGGCGCTTCCGACGGAGCCGCCTGCGCCGGACGGATCATGCGGGCGGGGAACTGGAACGCCGGCACGCCGGCATCCGACAGGCTGCCGTAGACGCCGTCGTTGATGAACAACTCATGGCCCCGGCGCTTGATCACCTGCACCACCAGCGACACGCCCGGCGCCACCAGGGCGCGACCCGGCTCGCACCAAAGGCGGGTACGGGCGGGCAGGGCCAGCTTGGCGAATCCGCGCGCGATGGCGGCCATGAAGTCGTCCAGCGGAGGCGGCGTGACGCCCGGATAGCTGACGGGGAAACCGCCGCCGACATCCAGCACGTCGATTTCCACTCCCGCCTGCTCGATCACGGCGCCGGCCAGATCCATGGCGCGCTCATAGGCCGACGGGTCGAGGCACTGCGATCCGACATGGAAGCAGATGCCGATCTTCGGCGACACGGCGCGGGCGGCGCGCAGCAGGTCGGCGGCATCGGTGACGGCGGCGCCGAACTTGCCGGACAGGTCGTAGACGGCCGGCCCCTTGGGCAGTGCCAGGCGGATGAACAGGCCGAGGTCGTCGGCGTTCTCCGTCTGCTCCAGCAGCTTTTCCAGCTCTTCCGCGCTGTCGAGCGAGAAGTCGCGGACGCCGTAGTCGAAATAGGCCTGATGGATCGCAGCCGGCGCCTTGACCGGGTGCATGTAATGGATCTCGGCGTTCGGGAACATCTGGCGGACCAGACGCACTTCGGCGGGCGATGCCGCGTCGAAGTGGCGGATGCCGCCTTCGTACAGGGCGCGCATCACGGCGGGTTCCGGATTGCACTTGACCGCGTACAGCACATCGCCGGGGAAGGAGGCGACGAAACGGGCCGCCGTCGCCGAGAGGACGGCCGGGCGCAGGCAATGGACCGGGTCGGCCGGACGCATCGTCTCGATCAGGTTATCGACGCAGGTGACCTGCTTGCGGACGGCGGGTGCGCTGCGGCGGAAACCGGTGGTGCCACGGCGGAGCGGGGAGACGGCGGAACGGAAACGGATTTGAGCCATGACGCATCCTCTCGAAGGCCGCGGCAGCGCCGGCAGACCCAGGAAGTCAAAACGAGCCCCTACAGCCGAAAGGCTGCGGGAAAGGACGAATTGTGGGGATGTGTGGCAAATCGGGCGACGCGCCGACACCGCGAAAACAAGCGGTGAACGGGATCTGATTAGCGTCGGCGGATTTGCCCGACAGCTAGCGTGCTAAAGCCCTTTGGCCGATAGCAAACATACTTACCTCCCTCTCGGGACCGGCCCACGGTTGACCGGTTCTGCCAAAAAGGACGCGGTACGTCGTTACATAACCTCAAAGGGCCAGCGGCACGTGCGGGTGCGTCAACGACTGCTGAAATACTCTCTTTGCGCGGAAATGCAAGGGTAATTTAGTTTCCCGAGGAAATTTTCTGACCTAAAGGTCAGAGCAGGGCCAGCGCCAGATAATCGCTGAGATACCGCCAGATGCAGCCGACCTCCCGGAACCCGACTTGCCGCAAGGCGGCGAGATGGAACTCCATGGTCATTTCCTGCTTGGGCGGAAGATTGGAGAACCGCCGGTGACGCTCCGCGACGGCGGCGGTCAACTCCGGCTCTTCCGCGATTCCCTTCCACCAGCCGACCCAGTCATGGGCGCCCTCGGTCTGCGCCAGAGCGCGGTTGGCCTTGATCGAGGCCGCCGCCATCCGCCGCAGCGTCGGCTGGGTCTGGTCGTAGGAACAGATATCGCCGTTGACGAAGACGCCGCCGGGGGCCAGCACCTTGGTAAGGTCCTGATAGACCCGCATCAGGTTGGGAGCGCCCAGCCAGTGTAGGGCCGTCGTGCTTACCACGGCGTCGAACTGCCGGCCTTCCAGGTACTCGACCCAGTCGTGGCGGCGCATGTCCAGTTCGATCCAGCTCCGGTCGGGATCGTCCGCGTGAAGGACGCGCGCCAGCGACAGCAGTACCGGATCGTAATCGAGACCAACGATCTCCGCGCCCGGCAGGCGGGCGGCCAGTCGGTCGCCCAGGCTCCCTGGGCCGCAGCCGAGATCGAGGATGACGGGCGCCACCAGCCCGGAAGCGGTCAGGGCGTCGGCGATGATCTCGAACCGGCAGTCCCGGAAGCGGACATAGCCTTCCTGTTGCCGGTTCCACTCGTCCAGCCACCGGCGGGCGGTCTCAGGCTTCAGGTCTCGAACTCGGGGCGCTGTCAAAGCCTGATCCATCCACGGCATCCTGCATGCGTCTCAATCGAAGGCAACGGTACCAACCGGAGTTTACAATACCGACGATAAAACTCTTCGTGTAGCCAAGTCTTCACAATTGCCCGAGCGAAGGAAAGGCAATTGGGTATGTCTCGAATGGTGCGCCGCAGCAATACTTTTGTGATACTTAGGGAGGTTATTGATGTATATCAACGTATTGGCGGAGATTCCTGACAGGCTGGACGAGGAAAGTTTTCAGGATCTCCTTCGATCAGGCCCTGTCCGAATCGAGCGCATCGTCTCCCACGGCCACACCTCGCCGCCGTCCTTCTGGTACGATCAGGACGACGCCGAGTGGGTACTGCTCCTCAAGGGAGCGGCCGTCCTGGAGTTCGAGGATGCTCCCGAACCGTTCCGGCTCGCTCCCGGCGACCACGTCAACATTCCGGCCCACCGCCGTCATCGGGTAGCCTGGACCACCCCGGACGAGCCGACGGTCTGGCTCGCCGTCTTCTACGGTGGCGATCCCGGCGGCGAGCCGCCCAGTGCTTAACCGCCCGGCCCTTAACCGTTCCGTCCGCGCGCCGGCTTCGCGCCGCCATTGCTGCCGCTGGCAGCGCCGCCCAACTCGCCCTCGAGGTCCGAGATGCGCTTGGCCATCGCGGAACGGATGCCGGGAGCGACGGTCGGCTTCAGCGCGCCGAACTGTTCGCGGAGCTGGCGGAGCAGCAGGATCTTCTGATCGCGGCTGCGCTTGATGGCGACATTGTCGGAATGCTGGCCTTCGAAAGCGCGCATCTGTGTTCTGCCCTATGGAATGTGGAAAACGCTTGGTCCTGCGCCGACCATAGGGTGCGAATCTCGTTTTATCAAGCCGTTACGATCGGGTGTTGAGGTGCAGCATCAACTGGCAGCACGCCGGTCACACGAGGATCGTCCGTGATCCGCGTGACCTGCCGGACCGCGGCGAACCCCATGCGCTGATAAAGTCCCAACGCCTTCGGGTGGTCTAGCGTACAGGTGTTGACCGTCAGCTTCTTAGCTCCGCCGCTCCAGGCCGCGTCGATGGCGCAGCTCAGCAGGAACGGTCCCAGCTTCATGCCGATGAAGTCCGGGATCATCCCGAAATAGCTTAGATCGACCGCCTCCGCCTTTCGGCGGTTCAACTCCGCGAAGCCGGCCGGAACTCCGCCCGCATAGAGCACCATGATCTCCACCCTGGGGTCGTGGATCACGTCCGCCAGGGCCTCGTCGCTCATCCGGCGACGCTCGGACCACAGCCAGGGCTCGCCCACCGTGTTGTAGAGATACCGGTAGAACGACACGGTCGGATGCTCCGCCCGCAGCAGCGCCAGCTTCTCCATCGGCGGGCGTTGCTGCGGGCCGGAGGGACGCGTGGTCATCTCAAGATAGGTGACGACCACGCGGAGCTTGCCGGGCGGCAGTCCTGGAACGATACGCAGATCGGGCGGAGTCGTCATCGGGCTGCCTTCGCCAGTTCAAGCATGAGTCTTCGCAGCACCCGTTTCGACCGGCAGATCGTCCCGCTGCCCCCACTCGGCCCAGGACCCGTCATAGACGGCGACATCCTCCTTGCCCAGCAGATACAGCCCCAGGGCCGCGACGCAGGCGGTGACGCCGCTGCCGCAACTGGTCACGATCGGCCGCTTCATGTCGATGCCGGCCTTATCGACCAGCGCCTGAAGCTCCTCACCCGACTTGAACGTCCGGTCGCCTGGGTTCAGCAGGTCGCCGAACGGCAGGTTGAGGCTGCCCGGAATGTGCCCGGCCCGGCGTCCCGGCCAGAAATCGGCCTCCGCGCCGGTGAACCTGCCGGATGCGCGGGCATCGACGACCTGATCCCGTCCGCTCGTCAGGTTGTCCTTGATCTGATCCGCTTCGCGGACCAGGAAAGTGTTGAGGCGGGCGGTGAAGTGGCGTTCGCGCGGCATCGGCGGCAGGTCTTCCAGCGGCCGGCCCTCGGCGATCCACTTCGGCAGGCCGCCGTCCAGGACGGCCACGTCGCGATGTCCGAACACGCGGAACATCCACCAGACGCGGGCGGCGCTCATCAGACCGTGGGTATCGTAGACGACGATGCGGACGCCGTCGCCAAGGCCCAGCTTGCGGACGCGCGACGTGAACTTCTCCGGCGCCGGCAGCATGTGCGGCAGGCTGCTGGAGCTGTCCGAGATTTCATCGATGTCGAAGAAGACGGCGCCGGGGATGTGACGCTCGTTGTACTCGGCGCGGGCATCGCGATCGGAGCCGGGCAGGAAGTACGTGGCATCGACCACCCGGACGTCGGGTGCGCTCAAATGCTGCGCCAGCCAGTCGGTGCTGACCAGAGCGTCGGGTTTGGAGTATGGCATCGTTTCCCCTCGATTGATCGGCGTGCGTGAGCCCGGCTCCTAGGACGCCAGCGCCACGACCACGCGCCGATTCTGTTTACCCTTGTTTTCGATCTTCACGACCTCGACCCGGCCGATCTCGCCGGTACGCGCGACATGGGTCCCGCCGCAGGGCTGTAGATCGACGCCCTCGATCTCGACCAGCCGGACCTGCCCCGACCCGGTCGGCGGCTTGACCGACATGGTGCGCACCAGATCGGGATTCGCTTCCAGCTCCGCGTCGTCGATCCAGCGGTACGTTACCGGATGGTCGCCCTCGATCAGCCGGTTCAGCGCTGCGGTCAGCTCGTCCTTGTCCAGGCTGGCCGACGGCACGTTGAAGTCCAGCCGGCTCCTGTCCGCTCCGATCTGGCCGCCGGTGACGGCGCCCGGCACCACGGCGCACAGCAGATGCAGGCAGGTATGCATCCGCATATGGGCAAACCGGCGGTCCCAGTCGATTTCGACTTCCACCGTCGAACCGACGGCGGGAAGCTCCGCGCCCGGCTCCGGCACATGGATCACGGTATCCGGCCCATCGCCCTTGACGGCCTCGGCCAGCCTGACCTCGGCTCCCCCGTGGCGAAGCACGCCGGTATCGCCCGGCTGCCCGCCGCCCGTCGCATAGAAGACGGTCCGGTCGAGCGTGATGCCCCGTTCGTCCACCGCAAGCACGGTGGCCTCGGTACTGACAGCATAGGCATCGCGGCGGCAGATCAGTTCCATGGAAATTCCCAAGATTTACTCGTCCAGCCAGGACGGGACCGGCAGGTTCTTCTCACGCAGGAAAGCTGGATTGAACAGCTTCGATTGGTAGCGCGTTCCGAAGTCGCACAGGATCGTCACGATGGTATGGCCGGGGCCGATCTCCCGCGCGATCTTGACGGCAGCCATCACGTTGATGGCGCTCGACCCGCCCAGGCACAGCCCCTCGTTCTTCAGCAGGTCGAACACCAGCGGCAGCGCTTCCTCGTCGGTCACCTGAAGCGCGTCGTCGATCGGGGCGCCTTCCAGGTTCTTCGTGATCCGGCCTTGGCCGATGCCTTCCGTGATGGAATTGCCCTCGGCCTTCAGTTCGCCGTTAGCATAGTAGTTATACAAGGCGGAGCCCATCGGATCGGCCAGCGTGATCCGGATGTCCGGGTTCTTTTCCTTCAGCGCGATCGCGACACCCGCCAGCGTTCCGCCGGTGCCGACGGCACAGGTGAAGGCGTCGATGCGGCCGCCGGTCTGCTGCCAGATCTCCTGGCCGGTGGTCGCCGCATGGCCTTCGCGGTTGGCGACGTTGTCGAACTGGTTCGCCCAGATGGCGCCGTTCGGCTCCGTCTCCGCCAGCTCCTTCGCCAGCGTTTCGGAATAGCGGACGTAGTTGCCAGGATTGGCATAGGGCAGGGCGGGGACCAGCCGGAGATCCGTGCCGATCAGGCGCAGCATGTCCTTCTTTTCCTGGCTCTGCGTTTCCGGCATGACGATGACGGTTCTGTAGCCCAGCGCGTTGCCGACCAGCCCCAGGCCGATGCCGGTATTGCCGGCCGTGCCCTCGACGATCACGCCGCCGGGCTTCAGCAGTCCGCGCCGTTCCGCGTCGCGGACGATCGCGATCGCCGCCCGGTCCTTGACCGATCCTCCGGGGTTGAGGAATTCGGCCTTGCCGAGAATGTTACAGCCGGTCGCTTTTGATGGCCCTTCAAGGCGGATCAGTGGCGTGTTGCCGATGCTGCCGATAAAACCGTCACGTACGTCCACGAAAATCCGCTCTTCTTCAGTCTGCCAGGATGAGTGACAGACTAACCGGCGGTCAGGTCGGGATCAAGCAGCCGTCCCCTTCAGGCTGTCATGATGGCGCGCCAGCCAGTTCAGCGCGATCACGCTGGCCGCATTCTCGATCTCGCTCTCGTCGGCCATGCGGATCGCTTCGCTTGCCGCCACGACATGGACCCTGATGTCCTCGTGCTCGTCGGCGACTCCATGGATGCCGGTGGCGGTCCGCGAATCGACCAGCCCCAGGTACACTGTGACGATCTCAGTGCTGCCGCCGATGCTCGCCATGAACTGCGCGATCTTCCTCACGTCGCCGGCTATTTCGCAGCCGGTCTCTTCCAGCGCTTCGCGCCGGGCCACGTCGGCCAGTCCCTCGCCCGGCTTGACGACTCCGGCAGGCGTCTCGATGCACCACGCCGACCGTCCGGCGAGGTACGCCGGCAGGCGGAACTGCTCCACCATCACGACAGTATCCAGATCCGGATCGTAAAGCAGGATCGCCACCGCGTTGCCGCGCTCGAAGATCTCGCGGGAAACTTCCGGGGTCCAGGAACCGTCGAACTTGCGGTGCCGAAGCCGGTAGCGCTCCATCCGGAAGAAACCGGCATAGACGGTTTCCTTTTCCCGGATATCGATATCCTGCTCGTCGTTCATGGTGTCACTCCGCCATCATGCAGCGGCGCCCGGACAACACGGGCGGCGCCATCGCTTATTAGCGTATGGCGTTGCCCGGCGCGAGCACCCTGCCGGGGGACCGGCGGGCGACGAATGGCTAGGCTTCGGCTCCGGACCGGGCCTCTTCGGAAACTTCCTCGGAGTCCTCTTCACCTCCCCCCGAATCTCCCCCCGCTTCCCCGGACGGATCTGCCACCGGCGGAGCCACCCGCTCCAGGCAGATGCTCTCGCTGACCGTCCGCAGGAAATCCAGGGTGCGCCGCCGGACTTCCAGGTCGCCGATGGAATAATAGGCTCTCACCAGCTCGGCCGTCTCCTTGCTCAGAAGCACGTCCGCGTCTAGCGAGGGCTCGCGGGACGCCGACATCTTGCCGGCCAGCCGTGCCGGCATGACGGCGGCGGTTTCTTCCGGCATATCGGCGAAGAAATACGAAACCGGCACATCAAGGACCCTGGACAGATCGAACAGCCGACTGGCGCCGACGCGGTTGGCGCCCCGCTCGTATTTCTGGATCTGCTGGAAGGTCAGGCCCAGGGCGCCTCCCAGCTTTTCCTGGCTTATGCCCAACAGGAGACGACGCAGGCGCAGTCTGCTGCCCACATGGGCGTCGATCTCGTTCGCGACATTCTTAGGCTTGCGCATCATTTCCAGCACCCGTCCCCAAAACCCCATACCGTAAGCGCGGGAACCTCGGTTCCCAGGCAACGGCGGCATGCTATACGGGGATAGGGCTAAATACCACTAAAAGTCGAAGGATTATTTCGTATATTGCCGTCTATACGAGAAGGTATAGCGGATATCCTTAGAATGTGGGATTCAGGCGCAGATGCCGGTATCGATCCATCGACATCACCGGAACGGTTTCTACCTGATTTCCGCGCCGGATGTCGAGCGGCACACGCGTCCCGGCATCACCTAAAGCCCAGATTTTCCGATAAAGATCCGCAAGGCGGGCAACCGGCTGCCCGGCGACGCCGACGATCGCGTCGTTCTTGCGCAGCCCGGCACTGGCGGCGGGGCTTCCCGGAGTCACCTGCCGGATGATCAGGCTGTCGCCCTCCTCATGGGTGGTCAGCCCTAGCCAGGGGCGCGGCGGGGAGGCCGTCCGGCCGAGCGCGATCAAATCTCCCAGAATAGGACGCAGCACGTCGACCGGGATGAACATGTTGCCGGGCATCGACAACGGCGGTGCGGCGTCGTGGACGAACAGGGAGCCGACTCCGATCAACTCACCTTTCGGCGAAACGAGGGCGGCCCCGCCGAACTCCATGACCGGCGGAGACGTGAACAGCGCCTCGTCCAGCAGATACTCCCAATAACCCGCGAACTCGCGCCGGGAGACCAATTGCGTCGCACGCACGCCTTCCGGGCCGCCGCCGCTCAAGGCCAGCAGCGGATCGCCGACCTTGACCTCCGCCGACCGTCCCAGGCGCATCGGCCTGCCCTTGAAACCGTATCCCCCGCGCAGCAGGCCGAAGCCGCTTGCCTGATCGTAGGCCACGATCTCGGCCGGATAGGTCTTGCCGTCAGGCGTGCGGACCTCGACCGAGCTTGCCTCCATCACCAGATATCCGATGGTGACTATCAGGCCGCTGCTGTCGATCACCACGCCGCTGCCGCTGCGCTCGGTCCCCAGCGACTCGGCCGTGCGGGCATTGGACGGGACGATCGCCTTGACGCTCACGACCGACTGGATCATCGCTGCAAGATCGGGGGCTGCAAGATCGGGCGCCGTCACCTCCGGAGACTCGACCCGCTGGGCAACCGCCGGCCCAGGCGCCCAGCAGGCGGCAAACACCGCCAGGATCGCAACGAGGACGGCGGGAAACGGTGAAATCAGGGGAGTTGGCCGGCAGCGCCGGTTCGACGAATCGCAAGGTGCCGGGACCATGTCGCGCCTCCATCGCCACGCCTGCGGTATCGCCCGCAGGCTCCACAGTGACATGTGCGGCGACACGCCGCGCATCAAGCGGGAAACGGATATATCCCCGTAAGGCCGGAGGAAAAAGCCGGGGCGGGTCAGCGCGGGAAAGACCCGCCCCTGGGCAAGTTGCGCTTACACAAGGAGTCGTAGAAGTCCTGTAGTCGAAAGCCCGATGGGTTGGCCTAGCGCGGAAGCGGGACCAGGATCATCGGCCGGGTATTCTCCGGCAGCGAGTTTCCCGGAACGCCCAGCACTTCGCTCAAGCCGCCCCTGCTGGCCACAAGCATGCCGCCGGCGACGGACACCATCAGAACCAAGGCCACGGTGCCCGCCACGACATGACTGCGGGTAAGTGTGACATTGTGTCCAACCGCGATCTGCATGGTCCGCTCCCTTACTCGAACATTGGGGACCGGCACCGCCATTCAGCCGCTCGGCCCATCCGCTTTCAAATAGATGATGCACCGATCCGTGGGTTTGCGGCGAATTTTTTGCTTACGCTTCACTGAATAGTCAGTGCGGTGTAGTAAAATTGCGTCAGCAATAACGACCTATTCACTATCAGCATATGGGAAGACTATTGCCCAGTCGGTTGTTTATCTTGCGGCAATAAAGAAAAAATCGATTGGAGTATGCTCTAAAACGGTGGGGGAGGGGAGGGCGGGGGAGGGAAGGGGAACTTGCCCGCCCGTGAAACGGCAACAAAAAAGCCCGGCATCACGGTATCCGTGTGCCCGGTTCCAGTCCGTTACTTAAAGTATTTAGGGAAATTGGAGGCACGGGTGGGAATCGAACCCACATATACGGATTTGCAGTCCGCTGCATCACCACTCTGCCACCGCGCCACGGTGCCGGTTCACGGTGCAAGCTCACCGGTCCGGAAGGTGACCTGATATAGCGGGCTGGAATGTCCCGGTCAAGCACTGCTCCGCAGCCATCGCATGAGCCGGCTTGCACGCGCCGGCATCCCGCCCCGCCATGTTGCCCGCCTTCCCGGCATGTCCCAAGGGTGTCCGTTGTGTTTCAACGGATTGGCGGATATAAGGCCAGTCAGCGCCGCTCCGCCGAGGATCACAGGCGCGTCCAGGCGAAACAAGATCAGAAAACGGTTGCCATGCCCGATTATTCCGCCGCTCGCTATAATATGGTCGAAGGGCAGGTTCGCCCCAACAAAGTGACCGATCAGGCATTGGTCGAAGCCATGTCCAGGATTCCTCGGGAACTCTTCGTCCCCAAGGCGTCGCGCGGGATCGCCTATGTCGACGAGGACATTCCCGTCGCCAAGGGCCGCTATCTGATCGAGCCGATGGTGATCGCCCGCCTGCTCCAGGAAGCGCGGATCAGGCCGACCGACATCGTTCTCGACGTCGGCGCCTGCACGGGCTACGGCAGCGCGCTGCTGTCCCGAATGGCCGCGACCGTCGTGGCGCTCGAATCAGACGCCGAACTCGCCGCGCGCGCCGAAGCGACGCTGCGCGATGTGGGCGTCGACAACGTCGTCGTCGTCCAGGGGCCGCTCGAGCAGGGCTACGCCAAGCAGGCCCCCTACGATGTGATACTTTTGCACGGTGCTGTGGCAGAAGTGCCTCCCGCGATACTGGAGCAGTTGGCCGAAGGCGGCAGGTTGGTTACAGTCGTCTCGCCGGACGGCCGCATGGGGCAGGCACGCCTGTTCCAGCGTACCGGCAAGGTCGAGACGGGCCGCATCCTGTTCGACGCGGCGACGCCGTTGCTGCCCGGTTTCGAACCGAAGCCGGTATTCGAGTTCTGAGCGGTTCTGGTGCTGCGGTCCGCTCCTCATGAACGACTTTAAGGAGTCTGTGATGTCCGATACGGTGCCGTTGCAGATCGATGTCGATACTCTCAAGGCCATGCGGCAGTCCGGTGCAGAGATCGCCTTGCTGGATGTGCGGGAACCGTGGGAATTCGATCTGTGCGCCATTGAAGGGAGCAGCAGCATCCCCCTGGCGACGCTGCCCCAGCGGGCGGGAGAGCTGCCGAAGGATCGTCAGATCGTCGTGATCTGCCATCACGGCGGCCGTAGCGCGCAGGCGACCGCGTGGCTGCGCCACAACGGCTATGATAAGGCGACCAATCTGATGGGCGGTGTCGATGCCTGGGCTCGACGTATCGATCCGGCGATGAAGGTGTATTGATGGCACGGAACTCACGGCGGTCCGGCGGGATCTTGGGCGCATCGCTCGGCAGCGCTCTTCTGCTCGCCTTGTCGGGCCAGCCGGTCGGGGCGCAAAGCCTGGAAGAAGCGTTGGCGAATGCTTACGTCAGCAATCCCACGATCGAGTCGCAGCGCGCCCAGTTGCGGGCAACCGACGAGTTGGTGCCGCAGGCGCTGTCCGGCTACCGGCCGACGGTCGAGGCCGGCGCCGATGCCGGATACTCCCGTTCCAGTAGCAGGGCCGGCTCGCGCGAAATCAACAGCAATCTGGCACAGCGCGGCGTCGACCTCAGCGTCGTTCAGCCGCTCTATTCCGGCGGTCGCACCCAGGCGGGAACGAAGCGCGCTGAAGCCCTGGTCGAGGCACAGCGCGCCGATCTGCTTTCGACCGAACAGTCGGTCCTGCTCGACGGCGCCACGGCCTATCTGGACGTCGTCCGCGACCAAGCCGTCGTCGACCTGAACGTCAACAACGAACAGGTGCTGCGCCGGCAGCTCGATGCCTCGCGCGACCGGTTCAATGTCGGCGAGATCACCCGTACCGACGTCAGTCAGGCCGAATCGCGCCTCGCCCGTGCCCTCTCGGACCGCATCCAGGCGGAAGGCCAGCTCAGCAGCAGCCGGGCGATTTACGCCCGCGTGATCGGATCTCCGCCCGGCCGTCTGACGGCGCCGCGTCTGGTGTTCGACCTGCCGTCCTCGCGCGAAGAAACCGTTGCCCTGGCGGAGAGCAACAACCCGACCGTCATAGCGGCCGAGTTTTCGGAATCGGCCGCACGCAACGCCGTCGATGCCGTCCGTGGCGAAATGCTGCCGTCGGCCAACCTGCGCGGCACGCTGTCGCGGATCTACGAACCCAGCTCCCAGGCCGATCGCCAGGATGGCGCTTCCGTCACCGCCTCCGTCACGATCCCGCTGTATCAGGCGGGTTCGGTCGAGTCGCGTGTCCGTGAAGCGCGCCAGACGGCGGGGCAGCGGCGCATCCAGATCGAGGAGTCGCGCCGGCAGGTGGTCGAGAACGCGATTCGCGCCTGGGAGGGCCTGACGACGGCCCGCGCCACGATCGAATCGCGTCAGTCCCAAGTCCGAGCGTCCGAAATCGCCCTCGAAGGCGTGCGACAGGAAGCCCTGGTCGGTTCCCGCACGACGCTGGACACCCTGGACAGCGAGCAGGAACTTCTGGACGCGCGCGTCCAGCTCGTCCAGGCGCAGCGTAACGAGATGGTCGCGGCTTTCTCCGTTCTATCGGCCACCGGTCAGCTTTCGGCGCGGCAGCTCGGCCTGAAGGTGCCGTTCTACGACCACACGAAGCATTACAAGCAAGTGCGCGGCAAGTGGTGGGGCACCGACATCGATGAATGACAAATCGGTTCCGGGGCGTCCGGCTCAACGACTTGGTAGTAATTTAACCTGTGGTGCCATAGGCTCCGGGTTCCCGATCAGGCCCCTGGGGTTGCGCTGATGAGTGATACGAAGTCCCAGCAAGAACCGTCGATGGAGGAAATCCTCGCCTCCATCCGGCGGATCATATCCGAAGACACTGAGCCTGCCGAGCCGAGCAAGCCGGAACCCGCGCCTGCACCCGCGCCGACGCCTGTTTCGGCCTTTGCTCCTCCTCCGCCCGCTCCGGAGCCGATGGATGAGGACGTGCTGGAACTCACCCAGATGGTCCAGGACGACGGGTCCGTCATCGACGTCGAGGACCCGCCGGAAGACGATCCCTGGGCACGCGCCATGGAGCAGGACGACGACGAGGAGGACGAGCCCGAACCGCCGCTGTCGCTGGAAACGCTCGACGACCTGTTCGACAAGCCGGTGTCCCGGCCGCAGCCCATGCCCTTCAACCGGTACGACGACGACGATCTCGTGTCGGCGCCGACCGCCGCCGCGACCAGCGCCGCCTTCGCGCAGCTTGCCAGCAGCATGGGCGGCAACCGCCTTTCCGGCGGCATGCATGCCTATGGCGGCGGTCCGACGGTCGAGGACATCCTGAAGGACCTGCTCCGCCCGCTGCTGAGGGACTGGCTCGACCAGAACCTGCCGCCGATGGTGGAACGCATGGTCCAGCGCGAAATCGAGAAGATGGTACGCCGCGCCCAGGGCGGCTGACGGACATTCCAGCCACCAGCCTTGGGCGCGGGTATGAGTTGATCGGGGCGGGCCATGCCATCGCAAGGCCCGCCATATCGTTGTTTATTCCGGCATTTCACGAAATCCGGACCAGTGAGAGGTTCAGCGATGCTGGACAAGACCTACAGCCCGGCGCAAGTCGAAGCGAAGCACTACGACGCGTGGGAAAAATCCGGCGCCTTCGCCGCCGATCCGGACAGCAACGCGCAGCCTTACACCATCATGATGCCGCCGCCCAACGTCACGGGCAGCCTGCACATGGGCCACGCGCTGACCTTCACGCTTCAGGACATCCTGATCCGCTATCACCGCATGCGCGGTGACGACGCGCTCTGGCAGCCCGGCACCGATCATGCCGGCATCGCGACCCAGATGGTGGTCGAACGGCAGTTGGCAGCCGACGGCAAGACCCGCCACGACCTCGGCCGCGCCGCCTTCATCGACCGCGTCTGGCAGTGGAAGGCCGAGTCGGGCGGCACGATCACCCGCCAGCTCCGCCGGCTGGGCGCCTCGCCGGACTGGGACCGCGAGCGCTTCACGATGGACGAGGGCCTGTCCAAGGCGGTCGCCAAGGTCTTCGTCACGCTGCACAAGCAGAACCTGATCTACCGCGACAAGCGGCTGGTCAACTGGGACCCCAAGCTTCACACCGCCATTTCCGACCTGGAGGTCGAATCTCGCGAAGTGAAGGGGCACCTCTGGCACTTCAAATACCCCTTGGAGAACCGGCCGGATCAGTTCATCACGGTGGCGACGACCCGGCCCGAAACCATGCTGGGCGATACCGCCATCGCCGTCCATCCGGAAGACGAGCGCTACAAGGACCTGATCGGCACCTATGCCGTCCTGCCCCTGGTCGGCCGCCGCATCCCGATCGTCGGCGACGAGTATGCCGATCCGGAGACCGGCAGCGGCGCCGTCAAGATCACTCCGGCCCATGACTTCAACGACTTCGAGGTCGGCCGGCGCAACAAGCTGGAGATGATCAACGTCCTGGACCGGGACGCCAAGATCATCGACGACGCGATCATCCCGGAAGCTTATCGCGGCCTGGACCGCTACGAAGCGCGCAAGCGCATCGTAGCCGACCTGGAAGAGCAGGGGCTGGTCGAGAAGATCGAACCGCACACCCACATGCTGCCGCATGGCGACCGGTCCGGCATGGTGATCGAGCCCTGGCTGACCGACCAGTGGTACTGCGACGCCGTGACGCTCGCCCAGCCCGCCATCAAGGCGGTCGAGGAAGGCAAGACCGTCTTCGTGCCCAAGCAGTGGGAAAACACCTATTTCGAATGGATGCGCAACATCCAGCCCTGGTGCATCAGCCGCCAGATCTGGTGGGGCCATCAGAT
>DASQKT010000114.1:0-11321 GCA_035630415.1 Skermanella sp. | reverse complement strand
CCAGGCGGCGCCCTTCGCGTCGGCCCGGTGGACGTCGCTGAGCGGCGCCATCGACTACTCCGCGACGCTGTTCGACGGCAACGGGTTCGAGGGCGTCCGGCAGGTGATCGACATCTCGGGCGATGGGGTCAACAACCGGGGGCGTCCGCCGGTGCTGGCGCGCGATCAGGCGGTGGAGCAGGGCATCACTATCAACGGGCTGCCTATCCTCAACGACCGGCCGAATCCCTGGGGCGGTGCGGCGCCGGTGGATCTGGACCGCTATTACGAGGAAAACGTGATCGGCGGGCCGGGGGCTTTCTACGTCGCGGCGCGCGACTTC
Source organism: Skermanella sp. (assembly GCA_035630415.1). Lineage (GTDB taxonomy): Bacteria > Pseudomonadota > Alphaproteobacteria > Azospirillales > Azospirillaceae > Skermanella. The sequence continues at coordinate 10,999 of DASQKT010000114.1, read as the reverse complement.
GACGCCTTCGCTTCTGCCATCCTTGCCAAGCTGATCCGCGAGATCGCTGGGCTTGAGGGTGGGGCAGGATAGGCAGAGCCGGCATTTTCCCGAAGCAGGGGCGAGAACGGGGGCGATAGGAAAAAAGGTGCCGCCTTGACTCAGGACGTGCTTCAAACTAGAACAAATAGGGAACATTTCCGCTAGCAGAGCGAGGCTTTGTCCATGCCGATTCCGTCCGACGCCGCGCCTCCCGCTTTAAAGGCCACCGCTTCCAAGGCTGCGGTACTGGCCGAGTTGCGCGGGCGTATCCGGCGGATGGAAGGGATCGGCGGTGCTGACGGCAGCCGTTTTTTGCCGCTGGGAGTGCCGGAGGTGGACGGCGCTCTGCCGGAGGGCGGATTGCCGCTCGGCTGCCTGCACGAGATCGTCGGGGAGAGCGACTCGTTCAACAGCGTGGCGACCGGATTCGGAGCCGCCATCCTGGCACGTATCTCCGGGCAGCATGAAGCTTTACATCAGGGACGGATGGTCTGGATCACGCGGGATGACGATCTCTACGCACCAGGAATCGCCGCTTACGGCCTGAAGCCGGAGCGGCTGATCGTCGTAAGCGCCCGGCGCGACTCCGACATCCTGTGGGCCATGGAAGAGTCCCTGCGCTGCCGCTCGCTGGCGGCGGTGCTGGGAGAGATCGGCGATATCGACATGGTCGCCAGCCGTCGGCTGCAATTGGCGGCGGAGGCGTCCGGCGTCACTGCCCTGCTGCTGCGCTCCGCCGGGCGCAGGCTGGGTGCCACAGCGTCGGTGACGCGCTGGGGCCTGAGCGCCGCACCCAGCCGCCCCATCGACGGAGTGCCGGGGCTGGGGCTGCCGCGCTGGCGGACGCGGTTGCTCCGCTGCCGGGGTGGGCAGCCGGGCGAATGGCTGCTGGAGTGGCGCGGCGACGGCTTCGCCCTGGCGAACGACCCGGTCAATGCGGCGGATCTTGCGGAAGCCGGGGGTGAAGCCGAAGCGGACTGGTTTCAGCGCATGTCTTCCAGCGTCTGGTAGAGGTGCGCCCTGTCCTGGAGCATGCCCTTCTCCATATCCATCTCGGCGACCGCGTGCTTGACCACGTCATCGACGCTGACGATGCCGCACAACTCGCCCTGATCGACCACGGGGATGTGCAGGATGTGCCATTTGGTCATGTTTCCCATCACGTTGCGCAGGCTGTCGTCCAGGCCGCAGGTCTTGACGGTGTGGGTCATGATCGAACTGATCGGCGAGTCCAGTATTTCCGACGTGGTGAGATGCCGGATGCGGCTTTCCCGCTCGGCCAGCGCGTAGACGATGTCGCGAACGGCGACGATTCCGGTTACGTGCTTGCCGTCCTCGCTGACCACCACGCAGCCGGCGTGATGAAGCTTCATCAGGTGAGCGGCCTTGGAGATGGTGTCGTCGGGGCGCACCTTGACGACGGTATGGCCCTTCAGTTCCAGAAGCATGCGAATCTTCATGACTGCTCTCCCTCTCCATCGCTGCACGAGTACCTATGGGCGTATTGTCGTACGGCCGCCGCGAGAGAGGGTTGATCCAGGTCAATGTCCGTTTTTCATACCCCCAAAGAGTTTGGCTGTCAGTACCACAAGCCTGTCAGCCGGTGGCGTGGCTGAGCCTGAACCACGCGGAACCGGCCGGAGCCGGGCGTCTGCTCGCCGGTGGGCGAAGCGATGCGGCTGTCATCAAACTGGCTGTCATCAAACTGGCTGTCGTCAAGCTGGCCGCTGAGGGCGGCAAGGCGGCGGATGCGCTCTTCCGTCGGCGGGTGCGTGCGAAGGAGCGACGGGTTGGGATCGCGCCGGCCGGGCATCAGCAGCGACTCCCAAAGACCACGGCCGTTCCGTTCCAGCTTGCGCAGCGCCCCGGCCAGCGCCATCGGGTCGCCGGTCAGTAGCGCGCCGCCCAGGTCGGCGTCGTATTCCCGCGTGCGGGACAGGGCCAGCTGAAGCAGCGCTCCGATCGTCGGGGCCAGCACCAGCAGCAGGATCAGGCCCCAGGGTATGGTGACGGCGCCGGTCAGCAGCAAAGGCAGGTTGAACAGCAGCAGGATCTGGCCGAACAGCGACATCATCCGGGTCAGCCGGCTGACCGTATCGGCCAGCCCCATCAGCCAGAGATCGCCGTTGCGCACATGGCTGACCTCATGCGCCAGCACGCCGGACAATTCCCGCAGCGTCAGGGTGCGGATCATCCCGTCGGTCACCGCAATGGCGGCGTCGCCGCGCCGCCCCATGGCGAAGGCGTTCAGCGTCGGACTTGGTATCCAGTAGAGTTGAGGCGGCGCCGGAAGCCCGGCGCGCTCCGCCAGCTCGTTCAGGACCCTGACGACATCGGGCAGGTCCCAGGGGCGGACAGGCACCGCACCATAAAGGCCAAGCACCATCTGCGGCGACATGCGGGGGGCGAAGGCCAGACTGACCCCTCCCAGCGCCAGCGCCCACAGGCCGCCCTCCGGCCCGGCGATGATCCAGCCGCACGCCGCCAGCAGGCCGATCATGCCGCCGAGCAGCAGGACCGTGTGCAGGCGGTTGTTCAGGCGATGGGGGCTATTGGAAAGGGTCATGGGCGGAAGGGGTCACGAGCGGCGGCGAGGGGCATGCGGGCGGGTTCCCGATCCGGGTTTTGCTCCCCAGAACTTCGGCGCCCCGTCCTGCCGTATCAATAACCCGTATGGTGGCTGTGGAGCCGTGCGCTCAGCCGGCCGAGCGGCCGGCAAGCGTCGGGGGAGCGTCGCCGGGGCGGGGGGTGAAGACGGCCTGGGTGATCGCCCGCTCGATCTGCTCGCGGGTGAACGGCTTCTTGATCACCGGCCCAAGATAGTCCAGGCCGCGCTGCTTCAGTTCCTCGGCGAAGGCGGTCACGAAGATGATCGGCAGCGCCCGCGTCTCGCGCAGGGCCTGCGCCGTCGTGATGCCGCTGCCGCCATGGGCAAGCCGCAGGTCCATCAGCGCCAGACTGGGCTGGTTGGCTGCCGCGGCGGCAAGCGCCTCTTCCATGGTCGCGGCGGTCCCGCAGACCTTGTGCCCCATACCCAGCACGGTTTCCGTCAGATCGTAGGCGATGATCGCATCGTCTTCGACGATCAGGATATTCGCCACCAGTTGCTCGCGCATGGCGTTCTGCGCGCGGCCCAGCGCGTCGCGCGCCTCGTCGGCGGCAACGCCCATGACATCCGCCGCATGAGGCGTCGAAAGCTCCTCCAGGCTGACCAGAAGGAACACGCGCCGTTCCCGCTCCGGCAGGCTGCTCAGCGCCGCCTCGATCGGGTGGCCGGGTTCTCCGGAAGAAGCCATGGCGTCGGGATTGGCGCCGGGATTGCTGTCGAACAACTGGTTGAGCAGCGTGTAGAGGCGCCGCCGGGTGACGGGTTCGTCGTCGGACTCCAGGTTGTAGCGTTCAGGCTCGCTCAAGGCGGCCTCGACCGCGCGCGTGACGAGGTCGTCGCCGCTTGTCGTGGAGCCGGTGAGCGCGCGCCCGTAGCGCCGCATGTACGGTAACTGAGCCATCAGTCTCCGGGCTTGCGCTTCCATAAGTCCTCCGCTGGTCCCTTCCCGTTCCTTGAAGGGATGATGTCTGTTTATCCCGCGCGAGGAACGAATTCAAGCCGACAGCGTAAGTGTACTCCGACGTCTTATCATCAATAAACATAAAGAGTTATGTCGCAAATAATAGTCTATTCCGAATGGGTCCATTATTTTGAAGGACGGATCGGCACGCCTTTTTTCGTAACGGGGGAATGACATCGCATACAACTCTCTTCACAGGCGTATCGCAGGTGCGGCATAATCAATTGACATGATCCCTGGACCGGTTATGCCACTGACAGGGCTTCCGCCATGGACGCCGCCGGACATTGGGCCGGCAGTCATCCGGAAGGAGGTACTATGAACAATGTTGATACCCTTGGAAGCACGGAGGTTCCGGCGAGCGTGAGCGTCTGGGACCTGCCGATCCGCCTGTTCCATTGGCTGCTGGCGGCCTCCGTGGTCACATCCTGGGCGACGGCCGAACTGGGCTTCATGCGGGTCCATTTCCTGTGCGGCTATACCATCCTGACGCTGCTGCTGTTCCGTCTCGGCTGGGGAATCGTCGGCAGTCATCCCGCCCGATTCGCCACATTCGTCAGGGGACCGCGCGCGGCGCTGGAACACCTGCGCGAACTGCGGCTGCCGCCGGACCGGGCGCCGCCCGTCCTGGGACACAATCCACTGGGCGGCTGGATGGTCGTGACCTTGCTTCTGGTCCTGCTGGTCCAGGCAGGGAGCGGCCTGTTCACAAGCGACGACATCATGGTCGACGGTCCCTTGGTGGAACTCGTCTCGGGCGCCATGGTCAAGACACTGAGCACGACGCACCGGTTGCTGTTCAAGCTGATCTTCGTGCTTGCGGCCACCCATGTCGCGGTGGTCGCGGCTTACCTGCTGATCCGCCGGGAGAATCTGATCCGCCCCATGATAACGGGACGCAAACACGTTCCGGCGGGGATGAGGCCTGACGGGCTGGAGGAGGTATCGCGCGGGCGTTCCCGACCGCTTGCCGCCGTCCTGGTCTTCGGCCTTGCGGTCACCCTGGTCGTCCTGCTGCTCAGGACCGCCTGAACCGGCACCGGTTCAGGCGGTCCTGAACGAGTATTATTCGGAGCGAGTTTTATTCGGAACGATAGGTTTCGTGGCATCCCTTGCAGGTGCCGCCCACCGCGCCGAACTGCTTCTGGACGGCAGCCTTGTCGCCGCTTGCCACGGCCTGGACCAGCTTGGCGCTTTCGGCCTCGAAGGCCTGCGCCTTGACGCCGAAGTCGGCCCCATTGCTCCAGATGGCCGCTTTCGCCTTGGTCTCGCCCTTGTCGGAGCCCGCCGGGAAGAGGGTAGGGACCTGCTTGGCGAAGGCGTTGATCGACTGGGCGGAGGCGGCGGCGGCGGAAAGGTCGCCGCCGTCCTCAAGGAGCTTCTTGATGGCGCCGAAACTCTTCTTGGTGGCTTCGAAGCCTTCCTTGCGAACCTTCAGCTGGTCTTCCGCCGCATGGACGGCGGGAGCAAAGGTGACCGCACCGAAAATCAAGGCGCCCGCCGTAAGGGCACAAGTAAACAGACTAATCTTTCTCATTCTGATATTTTCCGATCATGAGGTGGTTTGTTGCGGTGCGAAGACTTGGCGGGGCGACGCTTGGTTGTCAATCGACCGTTCCAGTACCTCTATCCGGATGTCTCGCGGGACCGCTTTCCAAAGATCATTTCTTTTCCGGAACCATGCCCGGAACAGCGGGTTATTCCGGTGCGATGCAAGATCTGCTGCTCCTCAGTCCCGGCCTGCCGCACCCGTCCCAGCCGGGGTCTTCGATGCGCGCCTGGAGAATGCTGCGGCACCTGTCCGGAAGTTACAGGGTCCACCTCGGCTGTTTTGCCGGCGACTCGACCGACCGCCGGCACGAGGGCTTCGTCAGGCAGTTCTGCCACGGCGTCTTCTTCGCGCGGCACGACCGCCCGTCTCCCTCCAGAGCGTCGTCTTCCAGCCTGCTCGGCCTCGGCAGGTCCCGGCATCCGGCGCGCGATACCGCCTTGATGGAGTGGGTGGAGCGGGTCTGGAACGAACGCCGGCCGACACGCGTCCTGGCCTTGTGCCCGACCATGGCGCCCTATGCACTGATGCGGCCGGACCTGCCGGCCCGGCGGGTGCTCGACCGGTCGGACATCGGCGGCGATGCGCTGGCCGACGGATGGCGGCCGACCCAGGGCATCTGGCGCTGGCTTCAGGCGCGAGAACTGCGTGCCCTGATGTTGCTGGACCAGCACCGTCTAGCACCCTGGGACGCCAGCCTGCTGAACTCAGGCGTCGCGGTCGCCAAGCTCAGGCAGCTTCTTCCCGAGATATCCAGCCGCATCCATCATGTGCCGGACGGTATCGATACGGTCCGCTTCTCGCCCGGCAACGGTCATCAGGCGGCTTCTTCGTCCTTCGGCGGCCGGACGATCCTGCTGGCCGGCCTGCTGGCGGGCGGGATGACCGACACAGCCGACTCCCACGCGGATGCGGACGCCGCACGCTGGTTCGCTTCGCAGGTGCTGCCCAAGGTCCGCTCCGTGGCTCCCGATTGCCGGCTGGTGGTGGCGACCAAGGGGCCGGCGCCGCTATCGCCGCATCCGGCCGCCTATCCGGGCGTGACCCTTGCGGCTGATGTCGAGGACATCCGCCCGTGGCTGGCACAGGCGGCGGTCGTCGTGGCGCCGTTCCAAAAATCCAATCCGCGCCCCGTCCTGGAGGCGATGGCCATGGCCCGGCCGGTCGTCGCCGCTCCCGGCGCTCTTGGCAGCTATCTGGAGCAGATCGAGCGCGACCTGTGGCTGGCCGGCGAACCGGCCGATTTCGCCCATGCCGTGCTGGCAGCCCTGCATCCGCCGCTGGGGATGGCGGTCGGGCGCGCCGCCCGCGCCCGGATAATCGCCAGCCACTCGTGGGAAGCAGGGCTAGCACGGCTGGACGCCGTCCTGGAGGGGCGTGCCGTCTCGTGCGTGGAGCGAGCGAGGCCCATTACCCTTGGATGAGGGGGTATCCCTGCGGTACCCGCATGGTGCGAAAGACTCAGCGGCATGTCGCCGCAGTTCCGTCAGTAAGCCTGCCCTTGTTTCGGTTAGGCGAAGCATCCCGGAGTGAGCCATGCTATAGGCGCGTCAACGGGCGGATGCCCGGAACCGCAACGGGGCAGTCGGCGATCCTGGTTAGAGAGGCCGCCCGCCCGCGCAGCCGGCAACACCGACCGGATTAGTGTAGAGGAGGCTTTTGGTGCCAAACAAGCAGTTGCTTCACCTCGTTTTCGGCGGCCAGTTGGTTCGTCCGGACGCGACCGAATTCGTCGATCCGAGCAAGCTTCACATCGTCGGTATCTTCCCCAGCTACGCGGAAGCCTATTCCGCCTGGCGCGGAGCCTCCGCAGCGACCATCGATGACGCGCATATGCGCTATTTCATCGTTCACATGCACCGCTTCCTCGACCCTCACGTCGAGCCGCACGGGCATTGACGGGATTCCCGCACCCGATCCCGGACTGGAAAGAAACGTGCTTGTTTCGATCCATGGCTTATCATTAACCAATACGCAACACTTCTGCGGATAAGGTTAATGAGCCCTGGCTGAGGGTGAGGCAAGTGTTCCCGACTTTCGGGGTGCGGGCGCCGGAATCCTGGCGACGCACCCTTTCTTTTCAGGCTGTCCGCTCGGGCTTTTCAGGCTGACCGCTGGCGCTGTCTGCTCGGGTTGACCGTTGCCTCCGCCGACTTCTCCCCACCGAATTGGCTTTATGTATAAGCCATCCGCCGTTTTGGTGCGGGTCGCTATGATCGATTGCCGATGGTTTAAAATAGCGGATATGCGATAGTGAGAGAACCAAATCGCGAAAAACAGGGCGCATCGCGTGCAAAAGTTGTCTGACTTCAAGAAGTCCACAGCAATTAGTTGGTTAATCGGATAGCGGATATGCCTGACCTGGATAGTGACGACGAAATTCTTCAGGGCATTCCAGAGGGAGAGCTGGAAGATTTTCTGGCGTGGCGGGGTCGCGTGCGCGGCGCGAATATTTCAGAAAAGACATTGCTCGCCACCGACTATCTCAATCACTTCAACGAAATCGTGATGCTGATCGAGATGGTGCCCGACATGCCGGACATGATCGAAGACTGCCGGCTCTGGCATCCCAAATCCTATCAGAAACATTTCCAGGACAGCGGCTTCTCCGAAAAGGAATTGGCCATCGAAGCCTATGATCATGTTCCGAACAAGTTCCGGACACCGTTCGAGGCGACGATCGGACAGATGGACGCCGTCATCCTTTTCACGCTGGACCGCATGGAAGCGGTAAGCGCCGCCGGCGACGACCAGCGGCTGAAGTTCGAATGCGCGACATCGGCCCAGATGCTCCATAAGATCATGCAGGTCGCCAACGGTATCATTCATGGAACAACCCATGTCATGCAGCAGGGCGAGATCGACGATTATATGGGGGTATAAATTGTTGATTGTGGTATCATCAGTGTGACCAATTGTTTGAACTAACATTTACTTGAGCGTATAGCGCGAATCTCCCTATTGTTGTTTTGTATTCTGGCATGGTAATACCAATCATGTCTCCGCCGACCCCCTTGCCAGACGACTGCACCCGTGACAGCGAGCCAAGCCGGCGCGCGCAGTTCGATACCTTCGCGCGCGACAACCTGCCGGCCAGCCATCTCTGGCCCGATCTCCTGTTCGAGATTCCACAATACCGCTTCCAGGGACCGCTGAATGTCGCGGTGGAACTGCTGGACGTCAACTTGGCGCGGGGCAGGGGCGACCATCCCTGTCTGATCGATGCCGCCACGGGCGAAATCACGAGCTACCGGCAACTGTTCGAGCACGTCAACCGGATCGCCCATGTGCTGACCGGCGACCTGGGGCTCCGAACCGGCAACCGCGTCCTGCTCAGGTCCCCCAACTCGCCCATGCTGGTGGCATGCTGGCTTGCGGTCCTGAAGGCGGGCGGCATCGTCGTGCCGACCATGCCGCTGCTTCGTGCCCGCGAGCTTGGGCCGATCCGCGACCGGCTGAAGATCGGTCTAGCCCTGTGCGACGACCGTCTTGTCGCCGAACTGGAAGCCGCCTGCGGGACCGAAGCCTGCGGGCCGGATTCCCTTCGGGTAGTGACGTTTTCACAGCTTGCCGAACGGATGCGCGGGAAGCCGTTGGATTTCGCCGCAGCCCCGACCGACGCCGCCGATCCATGCCTGATCGCCTTCACGTCCGGCACGACCGGCGTTCCGAAGGCTGCCGTTCATTTCCACCGGGACCTGCTGGCCGTGACCGAAGGGTTACCGCGCTTCGTGCTCGATGCGCGGCCGGACGACGTGTTCTGCGCGGGATCGTCGCTTGCCTTCACCTACGGGCTGGGTGGAGCCATCCTGTTCCCGCTCCGCCTGGGCGCGACCAGCGTGCTGGTGGAGGCGCCGACACCGGAAGCGTTGCTGGACGCGCTGGCCGACCACTCCGTGACGGTCTGCCTGTCCATCCCGACGGCCTACCGTTCGATGACCGGTCTGGCTTCGAGCAGGGAAATGCCCAGGCTGCGGGCCTGCATTTCCGCGGCGGAAACCTTGCCCGCCCGGATCATCGACGACTGGCGGTCGGTGACCGGGCTGCCGATCGTCGATACCATCGGCTCGACCGAGATGCTGCACACCTTCATCGCCAACCCTCCGGACGCTTTACGTCCCGGCGCCACCGGCAAACCCTTGCCGGGTTATCAAGCCATCGTCGTCGATGAGGATTTCCGCCCGGTGCCGGCGGGCGAGGTTGGACGGCTCGCCGTCCGTGGCCCTGTCGGTTGCCGGTACCTCGATGATCCGCGTCAGGCCCTGTACGTTCAGCATGGCTGGAACGTGACCGGCGACGCCTTCTTCGTCGATGAGGACGGCTACTTCTGGTACCGGGGCCGGACCGACGACATGATCGTATCGGCCGGCTACAACATTTCCGGTATCGAAATAGAAACGGTGCTGCTCGAACACGCCGCCGTGCGGGAATGCGCCGTGGTCGCCTCCCCCGACGATAGGCGCGGCATGATCCCCAAGGCTTTCGTGGTCCTGCGCGAACCGGTCAGGTCCGGCTCCGATCTGGTCGGCGAGTTGCAGGAATTCGTAAAAAAGCAGATCGCTCCCTATAAATATCCTCGCCGGGTGGAATTTCTCGACGCTTTACCCCGGACCGAAACCGGTAAAATTCAGCGATTCAAGCTCAGGGAACTGGAAATCGAACGGGTTGCGGTAGAAAAAGCCGAAAGATAATTTTCGGTTGTCATCGTTACGTGTCTCCGGATTGGTAACTTCCCGTCAAGAATGGGTGGGTTACTGTGAATGCTGAGCGATGCCGGATCGGTATGGATGCGGTGTCACGAACCCTGCACATGAATCGTCACGAGCCCATTGCGCACCTATGCCCATTGTCGTCGTCGTGGACGATCGCCGCATCAATCTGAAGATCCTGTCAAAGCTGGCCGGTTCGCTGGCCGCTGACATTATCGTCCACGCCTTTTCAGACCCGGTGGAAGCCCTGGACTGGACGGCGAGCAATTGCCCGGACCTTTGCATTACCGACTTCAAAATGCCCGTACTGGACGGCGCCGCCTTCATCCGGCGCTTCCGTGCCCAACCCGACCGCACCCATGTGCCGGTCGTCGTCGTAACGGCTTTCGACGACGCCCGCCTGAGGCGGCAGGCGCTGGAGGCGGGAGCCGACGACTTCCTGCTGGGTCCCGTCGATCCCCTGGAGTTCCGTGCCCGCGTCCGGACGCTGCTGACGCTGCGGCGGCAGCATCTGCTGCTGCGGGGCCAGAACCCGCGCGCGACCGTCGCACGGGCACGCGACCTCGTCGCCGTTCTGGACACTGTTCCTGCCATGGTTTCCGCCACCGGCCCGGATGGCCGGTATCAATACGTCAACCGCACCTATGCCGCGGCACTGGGGGTCACCGCCGAACGGGCGGTGGGCCGGTCGCCCGCGGATCTGCTGCCGCGAGACGGCGGGACGCGCGCCATGGCGCTCGACCGCCGCGTCGCGGACCGGGGTGAGCCGATGACCCCGTTTGAGGAGGAGGTCGAGATGCCCGACGGCGTCTGTCGTACCCTGGTTACGCTCAAGACGCCTGTTCGTAACCGTGCCGGTGCCATCGTCCGCATCGTCACCGTTTCGATGGATGTGACCGCCCGCGTCCGTCTGGTCGATGGAGAACCCGCATGACCGGGCAGATCCCGGACCCGACGGTCGATTCGGATGCCGAACTCGACCTTCCGCCGCCGCTGCCGGTCCGGATCACCGGGCTGCTGGTTTCACTGGGTGCCGCCGCCCTGGGGCTTATCGCCGCCCAGGCGGTTCCCCTGTTCGTGGGCGACGCGTCGCCATGGCTGAGCCTGCTGTCCGGCCTGATGCTGAGCGCGGGGCCGGCGGCCACCGGCTG
>DASQKT010000113.1:0-5553 GCA_035630415.1 Skermanella sp. | reverse complement strand
TTGACCTCCAGACTGTCGCGGGTCTTCGCCCACAGGGTCAGCATCGGGGCGACGCCGGCGGACGCGAAGTCGAGACTTCCCGAAATCAGCGCGTCGTTCATGGTGCTGCCGCCGCTGAACTGGTTCCACGTCACCTTGGGTTCCGGCAGCCCGGCTTCACGGGCGAAGCGCTCGATCAGTTTCTGTTCCTGAATGACCATCAGGGGCAGATACGAGATGCCGAACTGCTGGGCGACGCGGACTTCGGAAGCCTCCTGCGCACGGGCTGGAAGGCCGGTCGCCGCTACTAAGGCGGATGCGCAGGCGAGAGCCAGGACGAAGCGCCGCGAGTAATTTACAGTCTTATTTCGCTGTTTCATATCGATCCGTCCATCAGTGTTGGTATTTCCTATATCCAACGCTGAAACGGATTGTCGAATCAAAAAAACACGCAAGTGTTACTGTATATTATGGTCGAGTGACTCGTAGGTCGGCTAAAGCGCAGCGGCAGCCGACAAGCAGGCGCGTATGCTTGTCGGCTGCCGCTGCGCTTTAGCCGACCTACAGGGAATTACAGTGAATCATGGGGAACTGTCGTGCGCTCAGTCCAGGCCACGTGCCTCGTCGCGCAGGACGGTCTTCTGGATCTTGCCGGTGGATGTCTTGGGCAGCGGCTGGAACACCACGCGGCGCGGCACCTTGTAATGGGCCAGATGGTCACGGCACCATGCGATCACGTCGCGCTCCTCGACCGGCGCCGCGTCGGGCTTCAGGGTGACGAAGGCGCAGGGGCTTTCGCCCCATTTCGGGTCCGGGCGGGCGACCACCGCCGCTTCGAGGACGGCGGGGTGACGGTACAGCGCTTCCTCCACCTCCAGCGAGGAGATGTTCTCGCCGCCGGAGATGATGATGTCCTTGGAACGGTCCTTGACCTCGACATAGCCGTCCGGATGCCGGACCGCGAGGTCGCCGGTCCGGAACCAGCCGCCGCCAAGCGCCTCCGCCGTGGCGGCCGGGTTCTTCAGGTAGCCCTTCATCACCGTGTTGCCGCGCAGCACGATTTCGCCGACCGTGGTCCCGTCGGATGGCACTGGATTGCCGGAGTCGTCGAAGACGCCGACCTGATCCATCGTCGGCAGCGCCACGCCCTGGCGGGCCTTCAGCCGCGAGCGGTCGATGTCGGGCAGGTCCGCCCATTCCGGCTGCTCGGCGCAGATCGTCGCCGGCCCGTAGCATTCCGTCAGACCGTAAAGGTGGATCACGTCGAAGCCCAGCGCCGACATCGCCTGGAGCACGGCGCTGGGTGGCGCTGCCCCGCCGGTAGCGGCGCTGACCCGCTGGCTGAAGGTCTTCCGCTGCTCGGCCGGCGCGTTGGACAGCATGTTGAGCACGATCGGAGCGCCGCACAGATGCGTGACGCCATGGCGGGAGATCGCGTCGAAGATGGCGGCGGCCTCTACCCGGCGCAGGCAGACATGGGTGCCGCCGGCAGCGGTCACCGCCCAGGTGTAGCACCAGCCGTTGCAGTGGAACATCGGCAGCGTCCAGAGATAGACGCTCTCGGGCCGCAGGTTCAGTGTCCAGCCATTGCCCAGCGCGTTGAGATAGGCGCCGCGATGGTGATAGACGACGCCCTTGGGATTGCCGGTGGTGCCGGACGTGTAGTTGAGTGCTATGGCGTCCCATTCGTCGCGCGGTTCGATCCAGGACTCGCCGATGGTCGCGGCAGGATCGGCGCTTTGCAGGAAGGCTTCGTACTCGATGCCGCCCAGGCTGACCGGATGTCTCGCGTCTTCGTCGACGATCTCGATCACCAGCAGGTCGCGGCCCAGCCGGTTCAATGCCTCCTCGGCGACGGCGCCCAGTTCCCGGTCCACGATCAGCACGCGCGTCTCGCTATGGTCCAGGATGAAGTCGATCGAGGCGGCGTCCAGCCGGGTGTTGAGCGCGTTCAGCACGGCTCCCGCCATGGGGACGCCGTAATGCGCCTCCAGCAGTTCCGGGATATTGGGAGCCAGCACGGCGACCGTGTCGCCGCGCCGGACCCCGGCCGCCACCAGTGCCGCCGGCAGACGGCGGCAGCGGTCGTAGAGTTCGGCGTAGCCGATCCGCCGGTCGCCATGGATCACAGCCGTCTTGCCCGGATAGACCGTGGCCGAGCGCCGCAGGAAGCCCAGCGGGCTGAGCGGCACGTGGTTGGCCGGCTTACGCTCCAGATCGCGGTCGAAGATCGAGCTGTCGTCAATGTGGGGGCCGGTCATGATCGGGAAGTCTCCGGTGTTTACCAAGTCGGCAGGATGGTACCCTTGAAACGCGCGAGGACGAATTCACGCACTTCGGGCGAACGGTATATCTCGATGTAGCGCTTGATCCTGGCGTCGTCGGCACGGTCGCGGCGTGCGGCCCAGACAAGATGCCACTTGGACTGGTCGTCTTCCAGCACCAGCGATTTGGCGGGGTCGAGCCCGGCCAGCACCGCGTAGTTCAGCGTGATGACGGCTGCGTCCACATCGTCCAGCGAGCGCGGAAGCTGCGCCGCGTCCAGTTCGATGAACTTGATCTTGCTCGCGTTCTCGGCGATGTCGGCAATGGTGGCGTCCAGGCCGGCGCCCTCCCGCAGCTTCACCAGCCCGGCCTTCTCGATCAGGAACAAGGCGCGGGCGGCGTTGGTCGGGTCGTTGGGGATAGCGACGGTGGCGCCCGGCTTCAGGTCGGCGGTGGCCTTGGCCTTGCTGGAGTAGAGCCCCATCGGCACCACGATGCTGGGCGCCACCGGCACCAGGTCGTAGCCGCGCTGCTTGATCTGGTTGTTCAGATAGGGAATGTGCTGGAAGTTGTTGACGTCGATCTCGCCGTTGGCCAGCGCCGCGTTCGGCATGTTCCAGTCGGTGAACTCGATGACCTTGACGCCGAGACCTTCCTTCGCCGCGAGCCTGCCGGCGAACTCCAGGATTTCCCCATAGGGACCAGCCGATACGCCGACGCGCAAGGGCTCCGCCGCGTGGCCTGGAAGGCTTGTCAGCGCCAGAAGACCAATTGCCGCGGCGATGTTCCTGAAAATGCTTTTCATCTCTAGTCCTTCGAATAAGTGGTCTGACGAACGGCGGCGATCGGTTGCGCCTGCTGTAATTCAATGCGGGAGAAGGGAGTGGATGGCACTTATGCCGGTGTGGATCTCATAGTTTTCACCGATCTTCCTGTCAAACATAATAGATTTACCTAATAATATTTGTAAAATATGGCTGCCGCTCCAAATCGTGGGAAATGAAAATATAGTCGCCGAAGCTCCAACATATTGGAGCAAAACCAACGCTTCGGCCGGATCGATCTTTTCACACCTCAAAAAACGTAATATGACCTTGGGAAGAATTGGATGTAACCATCTAACAAACCAGAGAAAATAATCCCTTAGATGACGTGGTTTTCCTTGCCTGCGAAGTCTTTGTCGAGCGTTTCGTCTGGTATTCGAACAAAAATGCTTTAGTGCTTATCGGCGGAATGAAAAAATGACGGACGAACTACCTGGCTTTACTGCTCTGGGCGATGTCGCTGCACGGCAACTCGCGAACGCCACCAAGACGGTGCCGCAGATGTCGAGCATCACGCCGCGCTGGCTGGTGCATTGCCTTCAGTGGGTTCCGGTCGAGGCCGGCATTTTCCGCCTCAACCGGGTCAAGGACGGCGCCAGCGTGGCGGTCGAATGCTCCGGCCGTGACGAGCGGGTGCTGCCGCAGACCTACGTCGATTACGACGAGGCCCCCCGCGAGATCATGCTGAGTTCCGTCAACACCGTGGTCGATATCCATACCCGCGTGTCCGACCTCTACAGCGTGCCCCACAACCAGCTCGGCGAGCAGCTCCGCCTGACGATCGAGGCGATCAAGGAGCGTCAGGAGAACGAGCTGATCAACAACCCGGAATACGGGCTGCTGAGCAACGCCACTGCGGCGCAGCGGGTCGCTACGCGTGGCGGGGCGCCGACTCCGGACGACCTGGACGAACTGATCTCGCGCGTCTGGAAGGAGCCGGCGTTCTTCCTGGCCCATCCGAAAGCCATCGCCGCATTCGGCCGCGAATGCACCTGGCGCGGCGTTCCGCCTCCCACCGTCTCGCTGTTCGGCTCGCAGTTCCTGACGTGGCGCGGCATTCCGCTGATCCCGTCGGACAAGCTGGCGGTGACGGACGGCAAGACCAACATCCTGCTGATCCGCACGGGCGAGGCCCGGCAGGGTGTCATCGGGCTGTACCAGCCGAACCTGCCCGGCGAACAGTCGCTCGGCCTGTCCGTCCGGTTCATGGGCATCAATCACAAGGCCATCGCGTCTTATCTGGTGTCGCTCTACTGCTCGCTGGCCGTGCTGACCGACGACGCGCTCGGCGTGCTGACCGGCGTCGAGGTGGACGCGTACCATGACTACAAGTGACCCCACTGGGGCATTTGAGGCGGTTCCGGCTGGGTTTCCTGATGTCGCCAGCCTGACCCGGCTTGCCAACCAGCTCTTCCTTGCCCTGCCGACGGCGGGGCAGGGTGGTCTGGGAAATCCGGCCGCCCAGCCGGTCGCGGCGGCTCCGACGGCAGTCACGTCGCTGCCGCAACTGCCGGGAACCCTCAAGCCGCATGCTGCCGGCGTTCCTTCCAGCGGTCCCGGTCTTCCCGGCGTGGCGGTGCTCGGCGCCGCCATCCCCTCGACACCGGCGGTTCCGGGGATCAGCAAGCCGGGCGGTGTCGGCAGTCCGTCGCTGCCGTTCGTATCTACGCCGTCGTTCTACTTCCTGGATGGCGCCGGAACGTCGGGCAAGGGACCGGCGTCGCCGGCATCGGCTCCCGCCACCGCCGCCATCGGCGGGTTCGACGCCGAGGCGGTTCGGCGCGATTTTCCGATCCTGCGCGAGCGGGTCAACGGCCGTCCGCTGATCTGGCTGGACAACGCCGCGACGACCCAGAAGCCGCAGGCGGTGATCGACCGGCTCAGCCGGTTCTACCTGACCGAAAACTCCAACATCCATCGCGGCGCCCATGAACTGGCGGCGCGCGCCACCGACGCCTACGAGGAAGCTCGCGAAAAGGTGCGGGGTTTCGTCAACGCCGGCTCGGTGGACGAGATCGTCTTCGTCCGGGGCGCCACCGAGGCGATCAACCTCGTGGCCCAGACCTGGGGCCGCCGGAACGTCGGACCCGGCGACGAGATCGTCATCACGTGGCTGGAACACCACGCCAACATCGTGCCCTGGCAGATGCTGTGCGCCGAGACCGGCGCCAAGCTGAAGGTCGTGCCGGTCGATGACCACGGGCAGGTGCTGCTCGACGAATACGGCAAGCTGCTCGGCCCGCGCACCAAGCTGGTCGCCTTTACGCAAGTGTCCAACGCACTCGGCACGGTCACGCCGGCCCGGCAGATGGTCGAGATGGCACACCGCGCCGGTGCGGTCGTCCTGGTCGACGGCGCGCAGTCGGTGTCGCATATGCGGACGGACGTGCAGGCACTCGACTGCGACTTCTTCGTCTTCTCCGGCCACAAGGTGTTCGGCCCGACCGGTATCGGCGTGCTGTACGGCAAGGCCGCCGTCCTTGAA
>DASQKT010000112.1:0-11652 GCA_035630415.1 Skermanella sp. | reverse complement strand
GTCGCAGCCTGGCGCAAGGAGCCGTATCTCACCGCCGGCATGGTCAAGGCCGGCCTTGTCCGAGCCTTCTGGAATATTGCGCCGGCAGAAGCATGGTACCGCAGAGGGCGGAAATTCGACCCTTCCCGATGCGTTCCGATGAGGACCAGGGTGGTTCGGACCGCCAGTGCCGCCTGATCCAGCCTTCCAGACATCAAAATCCAGCAGCTCACCGCCCGTCCGGCTCCTGCCGAACCGGACCAGTATGTCGCGAGGCTCGAATGTCTAGTCACTCTTCATGGTCCCGAATATCCATAACCGCGCCAGGGAACCGTTGGTAATGACCCTTCCACATTAGTTTACCCGGAGAGGGAACGATGATACGTCGCTGCGTGAGACGCACGGCTGTAAGCCGGGTAGCAGCTGGAGCCGGTTACGAACAGCAACTATCATTGCAAACAGCACTTCTTGTATTTTTTCCCACTGCCACATGGACAGGGATCGTTTCTACCAACTTTTCGATGCCCAGCCGAAGCTTCGGCGTTCCTGCCGGTTATCGCGCCGGAAACGACCTCTGCAGGATCTGACAGCGGATTTCCGAAAAACGGGTCGTACACAGGGCTAGGCGTTGACCGTCGTGTCCTCAGGCCGAATTCCATTTCGACGTCTTCGACATCGCCGGCAATCGAGAGATCGACAACCTGTTGGTCGAAGGCGTGACGAATCACATCGATGGTCTCGATCGCCTCAAGATCGATCAGCGCCGAAATCAGGAAGCCGTTAACCGCCGGATCGTTTTCGGCCCCACAGTTCAAGCGGTGCGCCAGAATGCCGATGCACTCATTCCGGAATGATGGGTTTCTTTCGGCAATTTCCACTAGGCCTCTTATCGCCGTGATCAAAGGTTCCGTGGGAATGGATCGATCGGCCAGGAAATCAGTAACATGAGGAACAGCACCCGGACCGATCAGGCCGAAGACATAAGGAAGCTCGATGTCGACCCAGTCGTCGTCTGCACGCTCCTTCAGCAACCCCAGCAGTGGCGCAACTGACTCCACCGCCCGCAGTTGGCCAAGGGCGCGCCACGCATGTGTCGGCGCCCAAACCGCAGGGTTCTCCGACTCAGCCGTGTGGAGTGCAGCGTCGCATGCGAGCCGAATGAGTTCAGGAACATGCTCCGGTGTCAGTTCCAGGTCGCTGACGTAATCGAGCCATCCGAGGTCCGCCGGTCGGCCATCGGCCACGTGGCATTCGCCGTAGTCCAGTAGTCGCGCAACGGGCTCCTGGTAAGTCCTGAGCGCATCGGCGTTTTGCGAGGAGTTGGTCATGTCACGTGCCATCGTCGTTAATCAAGCTTAGCCTATACTTTCCATTACGGAAACGGAGCGGGAGATGTGTTGGTCCCACCGGGGTGCTATTCTCCTGCTCCATGTCCGCTGCGCCGCCTTCAACGGCAAGCTCGGCTTCGGTGCCGGACAGCTGTTCAACGCCCAGTCTGCTTCCGAACCTGGCTATAGTTGCCGACACCCAATCGCTTGACGGTTCCAAGTAGCATCGGCCAACGTGCCTCCTCTGCAAACAAAGTCTCAGTCATCCCCCTCAAGAGCGATCCTCAACAGTCTTTCCAGCTTCTGGGCATCGTGGGCGATCCGCACAACCTCGACCATGCCGTCGGGCAATGTCCGGAACAGAATTGCGTGGCGCGGCTGCTTGACACGGTCCGGCTTCGGGACGGCCAGCCGGCTGTGGCGAAGGTGATAGTAGCCAATCCGACGGTCGCGATACTTGTACCAGATGACCTCGTCACGGTCGGGATCATCGGCCAGGTCGTCGAAAGCCTGGAAAAACAGGGTGCCGTACCGGTAGCGGCCAACTTCATGGAAATGATCTTCGGACCAGTCGAGGACCTCCAGCAGGCTCTCTTCCGCGCTGGCAGTGAGACGATAGCCGCGCTCAGGCACTTCTGCGAGCCTTGCGGCGAGCGGTTACCTCAGAGTTGATACGGTCCTTCAGGGCCTCCGCCTGCTCGCGGCCTGTTACGTCGGTGTAGTGACCAGTGGCGGCATCGGCGTCGGCCCGGTCGATGATGCTATCGAAGTAGAGCTCCAAAGCGTCCTGAGCCTCGCGCTTACGCCGATAGTCGTGCAGGGCGGCGCGGACGACTTCTGAGGCGTTCTGATGCCGGCCGGTTTCTACCTCGTGATCAATCCACGCATTCAGCGGGGTCGTCAGGTTAATGTTTCGGCTGCTCAAGACCAGTCCTCCTCACTGCTGTCAATGATTGTTGTCCATTTTTAGCATCATTGCAAGTTCCTGCACCGCTGTACGGTCTGAACCGCCCCGTGTTTGTCGGAGGCTGGGGCGCCAGACCAAGGGCCTGCTCGGCTCGGTTATGGACCTGCTTGATCTGGAATTGCCGGTTCCGGACCACACGACGTTCTCCCGCCGCGGCGTCGACCTGGGTGTCGCGACCGCACTGAGAAAGGCGAGTGGCCCGGTCCACGTGGTGATCGACAGCACGGGGCTGAAGGTATTCGGGTCCGGCGCTCAGGGATCCCCTCATTTTTTACTTTTGGATGCCTCTCAATGACTTGTTCGACGACATCGATCATCAAATGCCGGCCTATAGGTTGTTGCAGCCATCGGAAAGCTGTCGAGCGCCGCAACCATAAAGCGTTTATGGCGGTAACACCTGTTGCCCATTGAGCGGCAGGGCATTGATTTTACTGTAGGAAAAATGAGGGGATGGTTGAGGGTCCGGCGAGTGGTTGCACGAGAAGCACGGCGGCAAGCCGCTCGAAGCTGGCGAAAGCTCCACCTGGCCGTAGACCCGGACAGCGGAGAGATCCTTGCCTCGGAGCTGACCACGACGGACGACGGCGACGCGTCGCTGGTCGGCCCGCTGCTCGACCAGATCAACTGCCCGATTTCGGCGGTGTTTGCTGATGGCGCATATGATGCTGAGCCAATCTACCGCTCCGTCGCTGCGCACACGCCCGACGCCGCGGTGATCATTCCGCCCAGATCAACCGCGGTGCCGAGCGGCACGGCTGAAACCGCCCCGACCCAGCGCGACCGACACATCGAAATGATCGGGGAGCGTGGCCGACTGGGATGGCAGCGGGCGGTCAACTACGGAAAACGCTCTTTGGCGGAGGTGGCGATGTTCCGGTACAAAAAGGTGATCGGTCGCGGCCTCCACGCCCGGACTCTGCCGACACAGAAGACCGAGGCCAAGGTCGCCTGTAAAGTCATCAACATCATGACCGGCCTCGGCATGCCGGTGTCCCGCCGGGTCGCCTGACCGTTGCGGGAAAGGGCGAAATCCGCCCACTCCCTCATTTCTGCACCAAAGTCTGCCAGCATCGCCCCCCCAAACTCTCGGCAGTCCCCCTGCACTTTACCGCCGGATATTTTCCAAGACGGCGCGAATCGCCGGCCTTGCCAGTGCCTCCTGGGGGATGCGCCGGCCGTCCAAGGACCCGCTGTCCAGCCTCTCCAAGCCATGGTGCTGGAGGAAATCGCGGGCGGTAGCGGTCATCGCACCGTATTTGCCCACCGGTGTGCCGGCTGCGAGCAGGGCGCGGTACAAGTCGGCGGCGGGGCGGAAGGCGAAGTGTCCACCAAGCGCCAGGACGGCCTGTTCGGCACGCGCGGCGATGTCGAACCCGGCCGCGTCGATGTCGCCGAAATATTGAACTTCATCGAACGGCGATTCTTCCGACAACAGGAGCAGGTCCGGTGCGCGCTTGGGAAAGGCATCCCCCTCGCCGAAGATCACCGCCGCGAAAAGCCGGAGTTCGGCGTTGATCAGGCATGCGCTGCGGAACGTGTCCTTGTTCTCGATCACGAGGGCGCTGCGCCAGCGGGCTGTCCGGCAGAAGCGGGCTGCAAGCGGCTCCGGAACCTCTTCGCAGCGCAGGCGCCGCAGGGTGATCGCCCCGGTCCGGAAGAACTTGTAGCCCAGCGCCGCGTCGAGCTGCTTCTCGTCGTGGAAGATTTCGAACGAGCGCTCCCGGATCGACACGACATCCGTGCCGTCGCCGCTGCGCTTGAGCCAGGCATCGATCGCCAGCCAGATTTCCGGCTTGTCCAGGCGTCGTTCCGCGGCCAGGAAGGCAAGGTCGCGGTGCCAGGCATGCTCCCGGCGTAGCGCCGGCGGACGCAGGAGCGGCGCCCGAACCGCCGTGACGAACAGCGGAAGGGCGGGGGTGCAGCGCCAGTCGTAATTCACCCGGCGGGCTTTTGCCGTGGCATCGGACGGCAGGATGAGCTCTCCGGCATCCGCCAGAGTTCTGACGGCTTCAGCGACGAAGTCGCTCGGGCGGCCGGACAGGCCGGTGTCGCGCATCAGCCGCGCCGCCACGGCGATCAGGGTATCAATCTCGACGCGCGCCCGCCCCGGCGCCGCCTCGCGGGCGGCCCGCCAGAAGGCCAGCGCCGGTTCCGGCCCCCTCGGTTCCGGTCTGCTCGGTTCCGGCCCGGTCATGCGGCGGTCTTCCCAAGCCGGGCGACATCGAAGCGGCCCGGCCCGTCATCCTGCGGTCCACCGGGGCTGTCATTGTCGCGCACGGATTCGACCTCGACATAGGTCCGCGAAACCCCGACCCGGCGCCGCAGGCTGATCACCAGGGGGAACAGGCCCAGGACGTTCATGTCGTTGATGCCGGTCCAGCCGATCACCTGGATATTCGACTTCTCAGCCATCTCCAGCGCCGGGCGGACGAGTTGCAGGGCGTTCATCTCGCCGATCGGGTTGTCGAGCACGATGAACATCGTTGGCGTCCGGTCGGCCTGCCGCCGCATGTCCCCGACCGCCCCGGCGCTCAGGCGGGTTTCCATACCGATGCGCACGCTCAGGAAGAACAGCAGCAGTGTCGCCATCAGCTTCTCGCCGCCCGAATAGAGCTTCAGGTCGGTGACCGGCTTGTACTCCACCTTCCAGTTGGTGCGGACGCGGATGGTCTCGAAGCGCAGCCGGTCGCGCAGGATGAAGACGGCGATCTGTTTCAGCAGCGGCGCATGCTCCAAGGGCACAATGGCCTTCGCGTCGGGCTGGGAGTGGAGCGTTACCGCCTGCTCCAACCATTCCCGGATGCGGCTGCCGACATGGTCGGCCAATCCTGGCTGGCCGGGCTTGTCTTCCGGCAGGCGGATCTTGAGGAATGGCCTCTTCGACCAGTCGCCGAGGCCGTCCGGCATGATGCTGAGCCGCTCGACGATCCGCACCCGCTCGAACACCCGGTCGAAATAGCCGCGGATGACATCGGCGCATTTCTGCATTTCCTTGCCGGCCTCGACGATCTTGTCGTCATAGCTGCCAACAAGGTCCCGATGGTCGGCGTGAAGCGTTGCGGCCTGGGTTTCCATCACCTGGACACTCCAGTCCCGCAGCTTCGCCACGATCTCCTCGCAGGCTTTCTGACGGGTGTTGGCATCCAGGAAGCGCCGGTACTTGCCGAGTTGCGCATCCGCAAGGCGCGTACACCGATCGACCTCTTCCGCCGCGTCGGATATGCGCTTGCGCCCCATCAGTTCCCGATCGACGAGGCCGGTCGTCGCCAACTCTTCCCCGGCCGCGTCGGGGGCGGGGATATCCGCCTCAGCCAATCCCTTGACGGTGCCCGCCTGCCGAAGGGTGTTCTCGCATTGGGTCAGTTCGGCCATGCACTCCCGTGTCTCGGCCGCCAGCCGGTCCGCTTCGCCGGACAGGTCCTCGTCCTCACGCTTCAGGTCCGTCAGGCGGAGGGTGCGTTCGGTCATGCCAGTGTCGCAGGCTTCCCGGCTGCTGAAGTCGTCCACACGATCCGGTTCGAGGATTTCGCCGGAAACCTTCAGTCTGGTATCGGCAACCGCTTTTTTGGCTTGCTGGTGCGTCATCCGCGCCTCGACCGCCTCGTCCCGGCGACGGGCGCTCGCCTCCTCCAGGGCCGGCAGGTCGCCGGGGAGTGGACGGCTGGTTTCGGCCACGTGCCGCATCATCTGGTCGAAGGGGTGGTGGGAATGGGTCCTGGAATAGGTGTCCAGCTTCTGCCGCCGCTCGTCGTCCTTCATGTTCCGGCGCACCGTCAGGTCGCTGCCCCGGTCCAACGCGATGACGATCTGTTCCTGTGCCCGGTAGGCGGCTTCCAGCGGCTCGGCCCGATCCTCCAGGGCTGGTTCGCGGGACATGTCGTATTCGGTGATCGCAGCCAGCCTGGATCTGAGGTCGGCGGTCTCCCCGTCGATCCGGTCCCGGTGGCGCTCCGCCGCCTCCGTCTCATCGACCAAACGCGGACGTTCCTGCGCCACGGCAGTCAGATCGTCCTCCGCATTCCGCATCGCCTCGACGGCGTCGGCCTGTGCCGCTTCGGCGTCAAGCCGGCGGTCGTCCCAGCGCGCCTGGAAATCGGCAAGGGCGCGGTGGCGCTCCGCTGTCCACCGCAGAAGCTCCGCCTGCCGCGCGATGCGCTCGGCCAGATCCGCGAGTTCGTCCACGACCCGGTCGCGGGCCTGAACCCGCATTTCCAGATCATTCTCCCGCGCCTCGACCGCCGACCGGGCCACGCCAAGCCGTGACCGAGTTTCATCTTTCCAGCCGGTGGGATAGAGGGTCAGGAACACCTTCAGCGCGTCGTAATCTTCCCTCAGCCGCTCCGCCTCGGCATGGTATCCGCGCAGTGTTTCGTAATTGCGGGCGATCCGGCCGGTGAGAACCGCGCGCTCCCGCGCCGCCGCGTCCCGGTCGTAGGTCGAAGCCGAGGGCATGATGACGACGCGGTCGTCTTTCCCGGTCACCGCGATCGGCTCGCCTGCGGGCGGGACGATGCAGACCGGGATGCGCGGCGCGTGCTCCAGCGTCAGGGTTTGGGCAATCGGGCCGCAGGAAGCGGCATCCGCGCCAAGCACGAAGATGCCGCTGAACCGGGCCGGGTCGGCCTCGATGGATGCCCTGATCCGCTCAGCGGACCAGTGGTTCCTCACCAGATAGCGCGGCGCCCAGTGCGCGTTGAATCCCGCCTTTTTCAGCGCCTTCAGCGCGGCGTCAATTTCGTCGGGGGGCGGGATCAGCCCATGCTCGTCGATGGCCGCGATGGTCTGGGCGTGCCGGGCATTCTCCGCCTCCAGGTGGCGGGCGCGGTCGGTCACGCGGTCGTGGTGGGTCTGGAAGTCGCGCAGCATCCCCGGCCCGTACGGGTCGGCCCCGGCCCCGAAACGCTCCGTCACCGAAGCAAGATGGCGGGCGCCGGCAAGAGCGTCGGCGAAGGCCGCCAACTCCCCCTCCACCGCCGCAACGCTGTCCCTCGCCTCGCCCAGCCGCCGTTCGGCCTCGCCCACGGCATTTTCCGCGCGCAGCCGGGAGAGATCGAGCGTGGTGCGCCGTTCCTCCATTTCCTTTTTAGCAACGGTTTCCCGGTCGTGTGCGGTGGCGGCGGAATCGAGGCTCTCGGCAGGGTCGGCGCCGGGCTTCAGGTGACCGGCCCGGACGAGCCGGTCCAGTTCGTCCTGATGCCGGTCCAGCGTATCGGATGCCTTGCGTTTCCTCTGCTCCGCTGCGGCGTGACGCTCCCTGGCCGTAGCCTCGCGCCCCGCCAGTGTTTTGGCGACTTCGTGCAGGCGGACGATCTCCGCCCTGGCCCGCTTTGCGGCTTCGGACAAATCTGGCTCGGCGGCGAGCAGCAGGGCGCGCGCCTTGCCCCCGATTCCGGCCAGCTTCGCCCGCGCTTCGGTCAGCGGGGCGTCATGTTCGGCGAGCTGCGCATCCAGGGTGCCGATCTCGGCGATGATGTCCATGATCTCCACCGCGGCAAGGGCCGCGCGGGTCCGCGTCACGCCGTCGCGCGCCGCTTCCGCCGCCTCTTCGGCGTGCCTGAGATCGCGTCGGCATCCCGCCTCGATGAGTTCGCTCCGGTGCAGGTCGATCCAGTTGCGCTCACGCGTCAGCCGCAGCACCTCCTCCCGCACGACGGCCAGCCGCTCCCGCAGTTCGGCCATGCGCTCCGCCCGCCGCCCCGCTTCCCGCTCCAGTCGGGCCTTGCGGCCCAGGACAAGGCCCATCACGCGCAGGTAATCGGCCAGCGCCGCCCCGTGATCCGCCATGGCGGCCTGCTTGCCCGCCACATCCTGCGCATACTTCTCCAGGATCGCCGCGGAGCCGGCGAAGAACTCGCGCCGCTGGCGCTTCTCGCCCAGCGTCGATTGGCTGCGCAGAGTCTGGGTGACGGTGCCGACCAAGCCTTCGTCCTGACCGGCGCCGATGATCGGGTCGAGCAGGAAGGCCAGGAAATCCTCATCGCGCTGGAAGTTCTTGAGGATATCGCTGGTGGCGCCCGCTTCCTGCATGTTGAGCGCCATCATGAAGTGTATGGACGACGCCAGATCGACGTGCAGCGACCGCTCCACATGCGCCTGCCATTCATACTGCTGCTCGAACACCATCAACTCCATGCCGGGGTTGGCGGCATTGAGTTCCTGAAGCGACGCCTTGATGCCCGAAACCCGGTTCGGCCTGATGTCATCGGCCCCGATGGGCAGGCTGTCCAGCCCGACCGCCGATGTGCGCATGAAGTGGAAATACAGGCGCTCCAGGTCGGCGCCCGCATCGGTCTTGCGCAACCGGCCGGCATAGCCGACGATCTGGCGCGGCTGCGCGCCTCCGGACAGGCCCCCGAACAAGTCCTCGCGAGCCCCGTCCACGGTCATCTCCACCGCGACGATGCCGACATTGGCGCCGAACAGATCCTTGAACTTCCGCGGCCCGCGGTCGATCCGCTTGGTGTCGGGTTCGAAGATCGCGGTGAACAGCTTGATCCCGCTGGTCTTGCCCCCGCCGTTCAGCAGGCGCTTCAGCGCGGCCTTGGCGGGCTCCCCATCCGGGTGGGTCAGGTTGACATCGAAGCCGCGGAACCGGGCATCGGGAACGCCGACACCGTTCATGGCAATGCGCGTGATCATGGGCATGACGGTTGGTCCTTTACGCCTGGGCCGAAGAAGCAAGCTGGGAAGAGAGTGCCGCCGAAATCTCCGTGTACAGGCTGTGGTTCAGCCGGTTGCTGACCAGCGAGAAGAAGTGCAGCGTCGGGCGGTACGCCGCCTCCTCGTCCACGATCCGGACCTCGGTCACGAGGCCGCGATTCTTCAGCAAGCGGAAGCAATGGTCGATCCCATGGGCCACGGTGCCCTTCCGGTAGCCCCGGCCGTTCTTCGTCCGCTCCAGCCCCATGCGTGCGTCCACCAGTTCCCAGATGGTAGTTCGGTCCCGATCCTCCGCCTTCATCGCCTCGGCCCGCAGGGGTGTGACGATCCGGCCGATCTTCTCGTGGACCTCGCGTGCCGTCACCGGGTGGGGCGCCAGCGTCGGGTCCTCCAGGGCGTCGGCGGGATAATAGAGCGCCAGCAGGGTCGCCAGCACGACCGCCATGACCCGGCGTTCATCCGCGTCCTGGCTGTCGCGCCGGATGTTCTCCAGCAGCGGCGAGTCCGAACTGGTGACACCGACCACGAGGCCAAGGTTCGGGTGGCGCTCGATGACCTCGGCGCCTAGCCCTTCGAGCAGCCCGTCGAACACCATCCGAAGCGCCATGGACTCATCATAGGTCCGCATCAGCTCCCGGTACTGCCGGTCAAGGGGACGCGAGCGGAGCGAGAACAGCAGGAGATCCGCGAGCGTCCGGCCGAACGCCTTGCATTCGCCCGCGTCATTCAGATTGACGTCATTCAGATCGATCTGCGTCACGGGTATAGTTCTCCTCGTTGGGATCGAGCAGCTCGATCCGGAAATTCGTGCCGAACAGCGGGCCTGCGATCAGGGGGCCCTCCCGCTCGGCCATGGCGCCGACGGCATAGCGCCGGGACCGGTGCATGAAGATCGTCGAGACGAACAGGCAGGCCAGATGGATCTGCGCGTCGGTGGCGCCCTGCCGCCCGAACCATGTCAGGAATTCCGACAGCAGGAACGGCCGCCCGGTGTCGATGGCGAAGTCCAGCAGCCGGCGGTCAACCTCGACTTCGTCCGCCTCACTGAACCCGGCCTCATCCTCGACTTCGACGGCCTCGTCATAGTCGGCGTCCTCGTCTTCCCCGGCACCGTCGTCGCCGGTCTGGCGGAAGGTGAGAAGCTGGGACAGCCAGTGGACCGGGTCGTTAGAGGTCGGAAGCTCCGGCTTCAGCAGCAGGTCGAGCGCCAGCATCGGCGCCGCCCCAAGGGCATCCTCATGAGTGCGCAGCAGCGGGAGAAGGATGTCATCCTCGTGGTCGCGCAGCAGCATGGCGCTGGGCTGGCGCATCGCCCGAATGCTCTTGTTCTCCAGGAATTCCTCATGCAGGCGCGTCACGTCACCGTTGATCGCGGCGTGGCGGGAGAAGGCGGCGGAGCCGAGGCCGTCGATCTCCCACAGGCGCGGGCGGTCCTCGTTGGTGGCGAGTGAGATTGCCGCGATCAGCCCGTGGCGGATCGTCCCGTCCTGCTCGATCACGTCGTCGGCCTGACGGCGCACCCGCTGGACCACGCCGCTCAAGTCGCCGCCCCAACTGGTCTGCCGGATTTCGTAGCGGACCCGGTTGAGGAGCTGGAGGATTTCCGCGTGAAAGCTCTGCGCGATCCGGATCTGCTGGCGCAGGTGGGACGCCATGCGCCCGTATTCCTTACGCTGGAGCTGAAGCCCGATCATGTACTGGTTGGCGGCGACCGTATCGGTGATGTCGTTCGACAGGCACTGGAAGATGGCGTTGGTGGCGTATTCGCTGGCGATCACCACCACGTCGCTGCCGTTGGCGCCATAACGCTCGCGGAACAGTTCGAACCGCAGCGGCTTGGGCCGGCCGAACAGTGCCACCGCGCGCCGGTCGGGCGGCGGAGCATTCGGCCCCTGGCGCAAAAGCTGGTCCATCAGCTTCGCGCAATAGAGATTGATGTCCAGCGGCGGGACCGGCCCCAACCCGAAGAACTCTATCTGCCCGGCCACGCGCTCCGCCATGAAGAAGATCAGGTCGTCCTTCGTGGCCCCTTCAAGGGCGTAATCGGTCGAACTTCCGCCGATGCCGAGCCGTTCGATGGAGTGCAGGACGGTTTCCATCACCAGCGTGATGGGGTCGATGCGGTCAAGCGGGGCCGGGACCAGGAAACGGGGACCCTGCGTCAATTCCTGGAGAACGGCAGCACTGATCTGCTGCCGCACATCGACGCCGATCGGCACGAATGCAACGCCCTGTCCGCCTCCGTCCATCAGAGCCTCCGGCTGGGGACCGCCGCCTTCAGGCGGCGGAGGAAAGCCGGTCGCCCAAAGGGCGAATACCCTTGAGCAGTTGTGACGAGACGGATGTTCGGTATCCTATGTTCATGCTCCGTTCGTTCAAATACCGGCTCTTTCCGAACCCGACGCAGGCCGCCGGGCTGACCGACATGCTTGGGAGCTTCTGCGACCTCTACAACGCCTGTCTCCAGCAGCGGATCGAGGCGTACCAGCGGCGGGGCAAGTCGCACGGCTACATCGATCAGGCCACCGAACTGAAAGCGGTTCGCCTGGCTGACGAACGGCTGGCCGGTTACAGCTACTCGGCGGAGCAGCAGTCGTCCGCCGTCTCGACAAAGCGTTCAAGGCGTTCTTCGGCAGGGTCAAGAGAGGCAAGGGCGGCTTTCCCCGCTTCCGGGCGAAAAGCATGTTCGACAGTGCCGACTTTCGGGTTGGCGACGGG
>DASQKT010000111.1:0-6097 GCA_035630415.1 Skermanella sp. | reverse complement strand
TCTGCGTCCATGACGGCATCCTGCGCGGCGTGCCGAAGGCAGCGACCACCTTGCCCTTGGGCAGCGACATGACGACCCGGCTGTCCGCGTTGGCGGAAACCAGCACGTCGACGTCGCGGTTCAGGATCGTCTCGCCCGTCTGCGGCTTGCCGAGATTGGGACCGCCCTGGGCCATCGCGGTGGCAGGGGCGATAACCGCCCATACAAGGAGGCAAAGCAGGACCAGCGACTTAGGCAAATTCTGCATCGCGTCCCCCTGGGCATCGGGCAAGTCTTGCCGGTTCGGATCTGTCCATATCCTGAACGGATCTGTCTATATCGCTAAAATCCAAGGTATTCCGCCACTGGCATGGACCTTGCCATGGTTCTGGCAATTTAAGTGTCGGGAAACTACCCGACGGCACCTTGCCGGAGACGACCATGAGCAGCGCATTGAACACCGGGATAATGGGGGTGGCTCTCGGAGCCTGCCTCTGCTGGAGCGGCCCCGTCACGGCCGCCGTCGCCTGCGCCACGGCAGGCCAGGACACCGATCCCGCAGCCCTGTTCGACAGCGTGGCGCCCTCGGTCGTGACCATCGAAGCGACGTCGGACGGCGACAGGATGGTCGGCACCGGCTTCTTCTGGGACCGGTCGGGCCATGTCGTGACCAACGAGCACGTCATCCGAACCGGCAAGCAGCTTGTCATCCGCTTTGCCGACGGGCACGCCGCGCGGCCGACGATGATCGCCGTGGCGGCACACCTGGACATCGCCGTGCTCCAGGTCGATACGGCTGATGCGGCGCCGGTAAGCCACGGATATGCCGATAGGCTGAAGGTGGGACAGTGGGTCTTCGCCATCGGCAACCCGTATGGCCTTGGCGTCAGCCTCAGCCGGGGCATCATCAGCGGCCTGGGCCGTCCGGTCGAACTCGGCGACGGCAAGCGGATCGACAACGCGATCCAGACCGATGCCAGCCTCAACCCCGGCAATTCGGGCGGGCCGCTGCTGGATGCCCGAGGCTGTCTGATCGGTATGGCGACCGCCACGGTGGCGTCGTCGGGTGGAGGGTCGAATGTCGGCTTCGCGGTGCCGGTCGATCTGCTTGAGCGGACGGTCGCCCGTCTTCTCGATCCCGGCGGCAGGAACTTCTCCGACCTGGAGCCGGATGGATTGGGCACCAGGTCGCTCGGCATTCTGGCGGAGGATGCCAGACCCGGCATCCGGGTGCTGAAAGTCATGCCGGGATCGCGTGCCGCGACCCTGGGAGCCAAGTCCGGCGACCTTATCACCCACGCCGACGACCGGCCGGTCAACAGCATCGCGGCGCTGACGGCGCATCTCAAGCGTCGGGGGCCGGATGGCGTGCGGCTGACATTCCTGCGCGGCAAGGACAGCCGCACCGTCGAAGTGCTCCTGACCGCCGCCAGCTTTTGAGGCGTCACGGTTTCGGCTCCAGCATGACGATGGTCGGCAGCCGCACGGTGAAGGTTATCGGTTCGGGCGCCGGCTGGGAGGCCGGCGCCGGATCCGGCACCGGTTGCTGTGGCGGGGGCGCGGCACCGAACGGCGTGATGGGCACGATGGCGGTATAGCCCGGCTTCGGCGGGGAGGCCGCCGACACCGTTGCGGCGACGGGAGCGGCGGACGCCACTGCTTCCATTGCCGGGGCCTGAGCTTGAACAGGCTTCCTGGGCGGGACGGGCGGAACGAATACTGGCGGGGTGTATGACGTCACCTTCGCCACGGCCGGCATCATCGGAGCCGGTGGCGGAGCATAAGCCGGTGTGCCCGCCGGCAGTTCCACCCTTGGCGCCAGTTTCGGCGGGAGCACCGGAACGCTGGCGATCAGCCGCGAGGAGCCCGGAGTCGGGGCGCCGTAATGTACCGGCGTAATGCCCACGGCGATCGATCCGGCGCCGGGCGGTGTCGGCGCCGGCGGAGCATTGGCCGCTGGCGGCGGCAGGTCCATCGGCATGATGTCAACCACGGGCGGCGGCGGCATGGCAGCCGGGGCGGTCATGGGGGCCGGCATGGGTGCTGATGGAGGTTTGGCTTCGGCGGCTTTCGCCGGAGCTTTCTTCCGCGCCTTGGCAGGTGCCGCCGGGGTATCCTTCGCCTTAGCCGGAGCTGGAGCCGTTGTTGCCGGCTGCTGGGCCAGCGCTTCGTGCCGAAGCGCCGGTACCGTGGCGGTCGCTACGGCGGCGATCAGGAGAAGCGTGTATCTCATGGCCGGACCGGCGTTTCCTTGGGCTTGTCGGGCTGAAGCTTCAGCATGCCGGTGACGGGATCGATCACCACCCTCAGGATACCGTCGTCGCCGATATGCGTTTCGACCCGTCTGCCGCTGACCGGATCGAATGGCCCTTCGGATTTGCCCGTGACGGGATCGGTCGTGAACATGACCTCGATCGACTCCGGCATCCCGGCGGGCGGCGCTCCATACAATGCCGGTTGAGGTGCTGCGGCGCAGCCGCCGAGCAGGAGTGCCATGCCCAGAACCCGGAAACGCCAAGTGCCGCTCGTGCGGAAGACCAGTGCCATGACGGGAGATTACTTCAACATGCCGACCAGGGTAGCGCCCCCGATGGCGGCGGCAAGGACGGTGGCGACCATGACGCCGACGACCATCCACAGATACGAACGGGTCGGCCGCTCCGCCAGCTCGGCCTGGATACCCATCAGGCGCGTGGACATTTCTATCCGAACTTCAACGATCTCGCTTCGCACTTCGACAAACTTATCTGAAACTTCGGTCCTGAATTGATTGGCGTCAGCCTGGATATTGTTTGAGATCTCCGCAATCTCAGCCCTTATCTTGCCGAATTCCGTCGAAGTTTCTGCCCTGACTGCGCTAAATTGCTTTGCGACTTCGCCCCTGAATTGCCCGAATTCCGTCGAGACGTCACTCCGAAGCTGGCTTATGGACAGGGTCAGGTCCGAGCGGGTTTGTGCGTTCTCCGCCTTAAGCTCGGCGGTAATGCTGGCGACATCCGCCTTGGTGGCGGTATGGTTGAGGCGTTCGTCGATCCGATGAAGCAGGGGCAGCACCTGGTTATAGAGCAGGCCCTTGACCTCGCTCATATCCCCTTCAAGTCGTGCGACACGTGCTTCCATGCCGGGATCATGCGGCTCACCGTCGCCGCCGTCAAGATTCTCGCTTCCAATGCCTGACCGGCTTGCAATAACACGCGTTGGACTGGCGCCTGCCGTGCTTTTGCGACTGGGAGCCGTCATAGAAGCTTTCCGTAATTATCGTGGCTGGTTACGATGGCACTATAGATCGCCTTTTTCGTAAATGGTCTCAGCCGCGACGTTGCGCCGCTGATCGCTGGCGAGTCGGAACCGGAATTACCGGTACCGTGTTGGCGTCCCTGAAATCAAAGGAATCGAGCTATGGAATACGTGAACCTCAAGGGCGCGCGGGTGCCAGCCCTCGGCCTCGGGACTTGGCAGCTGTCCGGGGCGCAATGCGCCGATATCGTCCGGGCCGGGCTCGATCTGGGGTACCGCCACATCGATACCGCCCAGGCCTACAACAACGAGGAAGAAGTGGGCGTGGCGCTCGCGGGGTCAGGCGTTGCGCGCGACGATATCTTCTTGACGACCAAGGTCTGGTACGAGCGGATCGCTCCCGGTGACCTGCAACGCTCGGTCGACGAAAGCCTGACGAAGCTTCGCACCGACCATGTCGACCTGCTGCTGATCCACTGGCCCAACGCCAAGGTCCCGCTCGGTGACAGCCTGAAGGCGCTGGCGGAGGTCAAGGCCCAGGGCAAGGCGCTGCATATCGGCGTCAGCAACTTCACGGTCGCGCTGCTGAAGGAAGCGGTCGAGACCCATGGCGCCGACCTGATCTGCGATCAGGTCGAATACCACCCCTTCCTGTCGCAGCGTCCGGTGCTGGAATTCCTGCGCTCCCACGGGATGTTCCTGACCGCCTACAGCCCCATCGCACGCGGCGAGGCCGCCACGCATCCGACGCTGGTCAGGATCGGCGAAGCGCATGGCAAATCGGCCGTTCAGGTCACATTGCGCTGGCTGCTCGACCAGCCCGATGTCGTCGCTATCCCGAAGGCCAGCGGCGAGAAGCACCTGAAGAGCAATTTCGAGATCTTCGACTTCAAGCTGACCGACGCCGAACGGGCTGAGATCGGCGCCCTGACCGGCAACCGCCGGCTGATCAATCCGGGCTGGGCTCCGGCCTGGGATGCCGCGTGAGCCGTCGGACGCTTAATGCAATTGGTGCCGGGGAGGCGGAACGTCCGCCTCCTGCATCTGGATCGCGATCGGGCTTGCCTGATGGTGGATCAGGCGCCAGGAGCCCAACTCCTCGATGAAGATGTTCGTCGCGGCGAGGACTCCGCCGTCCAGCACTTCCTCGCAGACGACGATGGCGGTCTTGCCGTGGATGAAGGCCCGGTCATTGCGGCTATAGGCGTTCGGCGATGCCGGGTTCTTCATGATGTCGCGCCAGCTCGACAGAACGGCCGCGCGCTCCATCAGCGCCGGCCAGCCGGGATGGATGCACAAGACAGGCACGCCGCGCGCCCATATCGTGTCCATGGTGGCAAGGTCGCGGCTGCTGAAGGCGTGGTAGAAGGCGCGGTTGGCGGCCAGCGCGTCGTCGAGCGAAGGTCCGGCCGCCAGGGACTCCGATGTGGTGCTGGTGGTCATGGCGGTCATTCCTGCGGGTTGTTCCAACCAAACGTGCCAACCAAACGTGATAGACCGCCACACTACCTCAGTCAAAGGTCTTCCGCGAGCCTGATGCCTGAGAATTGCCAACGGGCATTGGGCGGGAAGAAGTTGCGGTAGGTCGCGCGGATGTGGTCGCCCGGCGTGGCGCAGGAGCCGCCGCGCAGCACCATCTGATTGCACATGAACTTGCCGTTATACTCGCCGACCGCTCCGGGAGGCGCCTTGTAGCCGGGGTAGGGGGTATATGGGCTGGCGGTCCATTCCCAGACGTCGCCGTACATCTGCCACGGCCCCAATCCGGCGCAGGGGGAAGCGGCGGGGTGCAGGGTTCCGCATTCCTGCATGTTGCCGTCGGCCATCTGGGTGCGGCCGAACAACTCCCATTCCGCTTCGGTCGGCAGGCGCTTGCCGGCCCAGGCGGCGTAGGCCGCCGCCTCGTAGAAGCTGACATGGCAGACGGGTTCCGAATCCACCACCGGCTTGACCCCGGCAAGGGTATAGACCAGCCACTCGCCATGCTGCTTGTGCCAGTAGAGCGGTGCGCGCCATTCCTGGGCTTCTACTTCGGTCCAGCCATCCGACAGCCAGTATTCCGGCTTGTCGTAGCCGCCGGCTTCCATGAATTCGCGATATTCGCCGCAGGTGACGGGGCGGCCGGCAAGGCGGAACGGACGGACATAGGTATCGTGGCGCGGAGTTTCGCTGTCGAAGCAGAAGGGCGTCCTGGTGGAAGGATCGTTCGGATCGCAGCCGATCTGGACCAGTCCGCCCCTGTGCTCGAACCACTTCTGCGGCGCCGTCGTCGGGACATGCTGGTTGGCGTGCGGGTGGTAGGCCGGCATCAGCGGATTGGACCAAAGCACATGCTTGATGTCGGTGACGATCAGTTCCTGGTGCTGCTGCTCGTGGTTGAGCCCGAGGATGATGACATCGGTCAACTCGGCCACGCTGTCGTCGGGGATTTGGCGGATCAGGCGCAGGCAGGCGGCGTTGACGTGGTCGCGGTAGCGCTGGACTTCGTCCCAGCTTGGCCGCGACAGCATGCCGCGTTGCGGCCTCGGATGCCGGTTGCCCAGCTTGTTGTAATACGAATTGAACAGGTAGCCGTAGCGCTCGTCGAAGGCCGTATAACCCGGCGCGTAGCGCGACAGCACGAAGACTTCGAAGAACCAAGTGGTATGGGCCAGATGCCATTTGGATGGGCTGACATCCGGCATCGACTGGATCATCTGGTCTTCGGGAGTCAGCGGTGCCACCAGCCCGACGGTACGACCGCGTACCCGCATGAAGCGGCGCACCAGCCGCTCGCGGGCGTCAGGTGCGGTCGCGAGTTCGATCACGTCCTGCATAGTCTCGAGCATTCCTGTTCCTCCGGCATGTCGATACGCGGCCAGCCCTTCCGGAGAGCGGTGCG
>DASQKT010000110.1:0-9700 GCA_035630415.1 Skermanella sp. | reverse complement strand
CGGCATCCATGTCGGCGTCGATGTCGTGGTCCGGCGGCTGGGCGCGCCCTGGCATGGCCGCCTGATCGTCTTCGGTCTGCTGGCCGGCGCCCTGTTCACCGGCATCGTCGGCGGGCTCGGCGCCAATTTCGTCTGGCGGATGAGCAGGACGGCCCAGGTTTCCAACGACCTGGAAGTGCCGATGTGGCTGGTCTATCTGGCGGTTCCCTGCGGCTCATGGCTGATGAGTTTCCGCTTTCTCCAGGTCTGCGTCCGCTTCATCCGGACCGGCGACCTGCCGGTCCATGACCACGGCCATGTCGCGGGGATCGAGCCCCTGGCTGGACCGGTGTCGCCATGAGCGCTCTCGTCATCTTCGGTCTGCTGCTCGCGCTGATGCTGACCGGCATGCCGATCTCGATCTCGCTCGGACTGACGGTGCTGACGTTCCTGTTCACCATGACCGACGTCCCGATCGAGAGCGTGGCGCTGAAGCTGTTCACCGGGATCGAGAAGTTCGAGATCATGGCGGTCCCGTTCTTCATTCTGGCCGGCAATTTCCTGACCCATGGCGGCGTCGCCCGCCGGATGATCCGGTTCGCCACCTCCATGGTCGGCCACTGGCACGGCGGCTTGGGGCTGGCCGGAGTCCTGGCCTGCGCGCTGTTCGCCGCCGTTTCGGGGTCCAGTCCGGCGACCGTCGTGGCGGTCGGGTCGATCATCCTGCCGGCGATGGCGGCCCAGGGCTTCCCGAAGCGCTTCGGCGCCGGGGTCGTCACCACGTCGGGTGCGCTGGGCATCCTGATCCCGCCCAGCATCGTCATGGTGATGTATTCGGTCTCCACCAACACGTCGGTCGGCCGGCTCTTCATGGCCGGTATCGTGCCGGGACTCATGCTGGCGGCGCTGCTGGGGCTGGTCACGTGGTACAGGGCGCGCCGGGGCGATTATCCGCGTCTGCCGAAGGCGAACCTGAAGCAGCGTCTGGACGCGTTCCGGGACAGTGCCTGGGGCCTGCTGCTGATCGTGGTGGTGATCGGCGGCATCTACACGGGCCTGTTCACCCCGACCGAAGCGGCTGCGGTCAGCGCCGTCTATGCCTTCGTCGTCGCGGTCTTCGTCTACCGCGACATGCCGCTGCGCGCCGTGCCTAAGGTGCTGCTGGACAGCGCCGCGATGTCTGCGATGTTGCTCTACATCATCGCCAACGCGGTGCTCTTCTCCTTCCTGATGACGTCGGAGAACATCCCGCAGGCGATGGCGGGATGGATTCTCGACAGCGATCTCGGCCCGATCACGTTCCTGGCCGTGGTCAACGTCCTGCTGCTGCTGGCGGGCAACGTGATGGAGCCGTCCTCCATCGTCCTGATCCTGGCGCCGATCCTGTTCCCGGTGGCGATCCGGCTGGGGATCGACCCCGTCCATTTCGGCATCCTGATCGTGGTCAACATGGAGGTCGGCATGTGCCACCCGCCGGTCGGCCTCAAACTCTACGTCGCCAGCGGCATGACCGGCATGGGCATCACGGAGCTGACCGTCGCCGTCTGGCCATGGCTGCTCGCCATGCTCGGCTTCCTGGCGATGGTGACCTACGTCCCGGCCCTTTCGCTCTGGCTGCCCAGGGCGCTTGGGATGATGTGAACGATGCTTTCCATAAAGCTGTAAAGGAAACCGGAACCATGCGCGTCAAGGTCAACGGCATTTCTATCGAGTACGAGCTGCAAGGCGAGCCCGGCCGGCCGGTCGTCACCCTGAGCCACTCGCTTGCAACCTGCATGCAGATGTGGCGGCCGCAGGTGTCGGCACTCGCAGAGCATTTCCAGGTGCTTCTCTACGATATGCGCGGCCATGGCGAGAGCGATGCACCGGCCGGGCCTTACAGCATCGAGACGCTGGCCGAAGATGTCGAGGGACTATGGGATGCATTGGGAATCCAGCAGTCGTATTTCGCCGGTTTGTCGGTCGGCGGCAAGATCGGGCTGATGCTGGCTCGGCGCTGTCCCAAACGGGTGCGCGGACTGATCCTGTGCAACACCGCCGGCCGCATCCCGCCCGAAGCGCGCGCGGTCTGGGACGAACGCATCGCCCAGGTGCTGGCCGGCGGAATGGAAAGCCAGCGCGAGGTGACGCTTCGCCGCTGGTTCACCGATGGGTTCCGCGCCGCCAACCCGGATACCATGGCCTGGATCGGCGGCCTGATCCTCGCGACGCCTCCCCAGGGGTTTATCGGTTGCAGCAGGGCGATCCAGGACTTCGACTACATGGAGGGCCTGTGGCCCATCAAGACGCCGGTGCTGCTGCTGCCCGGAGAGAAAGACAGCGGCACGCCGCCGGCCGATTCCGAAGCGATCCGGGAGCGGGTGCCCGCTGCCCGGCTGACTCTGGTGCCCAATGCGGCGCACCTGTCCAATATCGAGCAGCCCGGCTTCGTCACCGACGCGATGCTGGAGTTCCTGTTGGAGCTGGAGGCGTCGGCACCGGCCCTGACCAGCCGCTTCACAACTTTTTAATTAGTTACGCATAGATTTAGGTATACAGGAATATGTAGGCAAGCCGCTCAAGAAAGCTGATAGCAGCGCAAATGACGTTGAGAGCAAGAATGTCGCTCATCATGCTCGCGGCAGCCATGGTTATGGCTTTAGCGAGCATCGGTGTCCTGAATCTCACCATTTTGCCAAGTTTCGACGCGCTGGAAATGCGGGAAGCCTCTCGCAATACGCAGAGGCTGGACCGGATGCTTCATGGGGAAGCGGCGATTCTCGGCCGGGCCGTCAACGACTGGGCCAAATGGGACGAGATGGCGGCCTTTGCCGAAGGCTCCAACCCAAGCTTCCCGACGATCAACATCACCACCGAAGTGCTGAGAGACCTCAACGTCGACTTCATGATCGTCCTCGACGCCCAGGGCGGCCGCGTCTACGAGACGATGGTGGACCAGGGGGAACTGATATCCCCGATCGATCGGAGATATCTGTCGGACTTTCCGTCCGATGCCGCGCCGCATGATTATCAAGGCTTCGTTCGCAGCGACAAGGGGCCGATGCTGGTGGCGTCGCGCACGATCCAGACGACGGATCGGCAGGGGCTTGTGCGAGGTGCGTTGATATGGGGCCGCAAGTTCGCACTGCCGTCGGAGAATGCGATCCGCGACCAGCTTCAATTGCCGCTCGAGGTCGCCTACGTCCAGGAAACGGGAACACCGCCCGGCGAGAGCTTTTTGCGGACGGAGAGCGGGATCGTCGCGACCAGGGTCGTCGCCGATCTGCACGGCCATCCGGTCCTGCACTTTCGCATTTTCATGGGACAAGAGATCTCGGACCTGGGTCAGCGGACGACCAATCTGACGATAGCCGCCCTGATCGCGACGTGGCTTGCCGCTATCGTCATCATCGCCCTTTTCATGCAGTCTCTGGTGCTGCGGCCGATCAGGCGGCTTACGGCCAAGGTGCAGGCGATCGACTCTCCCAAACGGCTGAACGCGCCACGCCTGCTGGCACGGGGAGACGAGATCGGAGCGCTTGCCCGCGCCTTCGACGGACTGCTCGTCCGCCTGGACGATCTTTTCGTCAACGCCCAGCTGGCGCGCGAGTCGGCGGAGCGGGCCAATAAGGCCAAATCCGAGTTCCTGGCCAACATGAGCCATGAACTCCGGACACCGCTCAATGCGGTGATCGGCTTTTCGGAAATAATACATGGATGCGTGATCGGGCCGGTCTCGGACCGCTACCGGGAATACGCGCTGGATATTCTGCTGAGCGGCCGGCATCTGCTGACGATCATCAACGATATTCTCGACATGGCCAAGGCCGAGGCCAGCCAGCTCAAGCTTCATCAGGAGCAGGTCGACCTGATGGAGATCGCGAGCAGTTGCGTCAAGATCGTCCGGAACGGCGCCGAAGCCGAGAGCATCACGGTCGAAAGCCTGATCCGGGAGCCTTTGATCTGTACCGCCGATCCCCTGCGCATTCGTCAGGTATTGCTGAACCTGCTTTCCAACGCCATCAAGTTCACTCCCCCAGGCGGGTCGGTCTATATATCGGCACGGCGGCATCCCGACGCCGGGATCGATCTGACGGTGGTCGACACGGGGATCGGCATGACCCCGGCCGAACTTGAGAAAGCCATGGAGCCTTTCGCTCAGGTGGACAGCGTCCTGAGCCGTCGGCATTCCGGAACTGGATTGGGACTGCCGCTCGCCCTCAAGTTCATGGAGGCCCACGGAGGTTCCCTGGTCCTGGAAAGTGTCCCAGGGAAGGGGACGACTGCCGTCGCCCATATTCCCTGCGGCTCCGGCGAACGGCATTCCGAACTCACCGGGAACGCAAATCGGGGCGCCAAGACCACGTAGTGCTCGACGGCGGCCCCTTTCAGACGATCTCGGGCGGCGTGTCGCTGTCCTCGTCCAATGCTCCGGCGATCCGGGTCAGCGCCCCTTCGAGGGCGTCGAGGTTCCGGGCGGCGCCCAGCGATACGCGCAGGGCATTTTCTCCCAGCCGGTGCGGTTCTCCCTGGCGGTCCGGACCTGCTGGCGTGACGGCGAAGGCGCTGCCCGGCACCACCGCCAGACCGGACCGGCGGATGCGGTCGGTGAAGGCGGCGGCGTTCCAGGCGGGGGGAAGACGCAGCCAGACGTGATGCCCCTCGGGATGGGCGTCCATCGCGCCGGCGGGGAGCAGCCTTCGCGCCAGGGCTTGCCGCGCCCGTGCTTCCCGGCGGACCGCCTCGACGATCTCGTGCGCGGTGCCGGAGCATATCCAGCGGGTGACGACGGCTGCGGATAGCGGCGGCGCCATCTGAACAGTCGCCCGCAACGCAGCCTGGGCGCGGCTTGCGCGGCGCTGATCGGGTGCCACGACATAAGCGATGCGAAGCGCGGGGAACAGGCATTTGGACAGCGTCGCGACGTACCAGACATGCTCCGGCGCCAGTGCCGCCAGCGGCGTCGGCGCCTCGCCCGGCAGCATACCGTAGGCGTCGTCCTCGATCACCGGCAGACGGTGACGCCGGATCACGTCGGCGATAGCAGCCCGCCGGGCGGGCGGCATGGTCGCCGTGGTCGGGTTCTGGATGGTGGGGATGGTGTAGAGCGCCGCCGGCTTCAGCCGGGCGCAGGCATCGTCCAGCGCATCGGGCAGCAGCCCGTCCGCATCTATGTCCAGTCCCGCCAGAGCGATGCCGGACTGGGATGCCGCCGCGCGCAGGCCCGGATACGTCAGGGCTTCCGTGAGGACGGTGCCGCCGTTTGGAACCAGCGTGGTCAGCAGGGACATCAGGGCGGCCTGGCCGCCCCCCGCGATCAGCACGCGGGCGTGGGACAGGCCGGGGATCAGCGGCGACAGCCAGTCCGCCGCCGCCGACCTGTCGCCGAGACTGCCGGCGCTGGGATGATAACTGAGAAGCTGGGGAAGATCGGACCGCCGCAGGATGGCGGCCATCGTCTGGGACAGCCGGGCCGGGATCGCCGCCGAGGGAGGATGGGGCGGCAGGTTCATCGAAAGATCGACCTCGACGGCGGACTTATGGTCGTCCCGCCCCGGCGGCGGCTGGCGCACGAACGTGCCCCGGCCGGCCGCCGCATCGACCAGCCCCCGCCGCCGCGCCTCGCCATAGGCGCGCGTGACGGTCGTCAGGTCGAGGTCGAGCGCCGAGGCCAGCGCCCGGTGCGTCGGCAGGCGATCGCCCGCCTTGAGCGCGCCCGATGCCACGGCCGCCCCCAGCGCGTCGGCTAGCGACAGGTAGATCGGACCGCCGGATCGCTCCAGGTCCGGAAGCCAGGGCATCGCCGCCGAACTCTTCAAGCCGTCACTCCTCGTCTTCGACCCCATCTTCAAAATCGTACGGGACCGGCAGCGGCCAGCTTGTAGGTATTGTATGGTTTTGTCAATCCGGCGCCTAAGGCTGATCGTGCGGCGACAAGCTGCCTTCCCTGGCTTTGTTGATGTACTGCGAGCAGACCAGCCACCCCTTGAGCGGGCGCAGCAGGGCCAGGCAGGCGAGCACCAGCAGCGGCAGCGTCGTCAGCAGGTGGACCCAGACGGGGGCCTCGAAGGCCAGTTCCAGCCATGCGGCGAAGCCCACGATGGGGAAGCTGACGATCGACATCGCGAAGAAAGCCGGACCGTCCGCCGGATCGGCAAAGGAGAAGTCCAGGTCGCAGACTTCGCAGCGCTTTGCCAGCGTCAGGAAGCCGTCGAAGATGTGCCCCTTGCCGCACCGGGGGCAAAGACCCCGTGCCCCCAGTTCGAGGGAGGTCTTGCCAAGGGGGAGGAAGTCCTGGTCCGATTTCATGATCCGCCGCCACGATCCGTCGATTGTATGGATGTCTGACGGCATATGTATGCAATCATTTGCCTCCCGCAAGGAAATATGTCCGGCCAGATCTTGTCATGATCCAAAAGCGACAACATTACACCTATGCCCGTATCGGGAAGGTGCAGCCGAGATTAGGCGAGCTGGAGGCTTGATCTGGAGCCAATCGATCGGAGGCGAGCGGAACAACGTCTTTGGGGCTGTGTTCCACTCCTTCGAATCGCTTTGCAGGCGATAGGTGAAGAATTGGCTGCCGCCCTCCGGCGAGGGGTTGTCGATCAATTGAAGGCCTGATTATCAAGGAAGTGCGGCAGTCGGGAATGACGGACGGAACCAAGGATGCGGGCATGGGCGGCGAACGGTCGCCCGGCGCGGAGACGGATGGAGAAGCGAAAGCCGGGTCCGCCGCGACCGGAGTGCCCGCTCGCGGCGAGCTGGATGCTCGCCAGAGCTATTCCCCGATGGGAGGTCCCGGTATCCGGCACTGGAAGGAAGGCTACATTTCGCGTCCTGGATTGGACGACAGAAGCAGCGTCTTCTTCACCGCCGTCGAGATGACCCGCATGCCGATGCTGGTGACCGATCCCAACCAGCAGGACAATCCCATCGTCTTCGCCAATATGGCGTTCCTGGACCTGACCCAATACTCCGAGGACGAGGTGATCGGACGGAACTGCCGGTTTCTCCAGGGGCCGCAAACCGATCGCGGCGTGGTTGACGAAATCCGCTCGGCCGTCCGCGACCAGCGCGCCATCGCAGTCGATCTGCTCAACTACAAGCGCGACGGTTCGCCGTTCTGGAACGCCCTGTTCCTCGGTCCGATCTTCGACCAGACCGGCAAGCTGCTCTACTTCTTCGCCTCGCAGATGGACGTGACGCGGCGGCGGACGTCGGAACAGGCATTCCGGCAGGCCCAGAAGATGGAAGCCATCGGCCAGTTGACGGCTGGGCTGGCGCATGACTTCAACAACCTGCTTCAGGTCATCGCCGGCAATCTGGAAATCGCGGCGGGCCGCGCCGGCGGCGATTCCCTGCTGCGGCGGAGCATCGAGCATGCCGAACGCGCGGCCGAGCAGGGCGCCAAGCTGACCCAGCAGCTCCTGACCTTCGCGCGGAAGCAGAGGCTGGACCCGCGCCGCGTTAATCTCAACTCGCTGGTGGTGGATTTCAGCGAGATGCTGGTCCGCACCCTGGGCAGCAAGGTGGACCTCCGGCTCGATCTCAAGCCAGGGTTGCCATCCTGCACGCTCGATACCGTGCATCTCGAAATGGCCCTGCTGAACGTCCTGATCAACGCGCGCGACGCGATGCCGAAGGGCGGCAAGGCGACGGTCGCGACCGCGACCCTGAACCTCAACGACAATGGCGGGGAAAAGGCCGGAACGCACAACCTGCCGCCGGGGCACTATGCGGTGCTCTGCATCCATGACGAAGGCCACGGCATGCCCCCGGAAGTCCTCCAGCGGGCGACCGAACCGTTCTTCACCACCAAGACTCCCGGAACCGGCCTTGGTTTAGCGATGGTCCACGGGTTCGTCCAGCAGTCGCATGGCAGGATGGAGATCGAAAGCGCGCCGGGACGGGGCACGACAGTCCGCATGATCTTCCCCATCGATTCCGACCAGCGCGCGGGTTCGCCCCGCAGGGCCGCCCGCGACGAAATCCCGGTCGATCCGGCGGTGGAGGCGGGGCGCCAGCCGGCGGAGGCTATTCAGACCATCCTGCTGGTGGAGGACAACGATGACGTCAGCCATCTCGCGGAAAACTACCTGCGGAGCCTGGGCTACCGTGTCCTGACCGCCGGCAGCGGCGAGGAAGCGATGGAGTTGCTGACTGGCGAGGATGCGGCGGTCGATCTGCTGTTCACCGATCTGGTCATGCCGGGCGGCATGAACGGGCTGGTGCTGGCGGAACGCGTGCGGGAGCGTATCCCTGGAATCCCGGTCCTGCTGGCGA
Source organism: Skermanella sp. (assembly GCA_035630415.1). GTDB lineage: Bacteria > Pseudomonadota > Alphaproteobacteria > Azospirillales > Azospirillaceae > Skermanella. The sequence continues at coordinate 1,456 of DASQKT010000110.1, read as the reverse complement.
CCGGCTATACCGACGATCTGGTCCTTCAGAACGCGAACACTATGCAATCCATGGACATCATGAATAAACCTTACCGCCGCATCGAACTGGCCGAGCGCATCCGCGCTGCCCTTGCGAAATCGACCGGCCGCAAGCCGAACGATCCGGCATATTTTCGGCATGAGGGGTAGCGTAAGCGTGGCGCATATTCTGCTGGCTGAGGACGAAGTTCTGATCGCGCTGATGTTTCAGGATGCTTTGGAAGTGGAAGGACACCGTGTCAGCATCGCCCATGACGGTATCGAGGCGCTGAAGGTGGACGAGCATGACCCGGCCGAAGTTCTTGTGACTGATCTGGCCATGCCGCGCATGGGCGGGCGCGAACTGCTGGAGCGCCTGCGCGAGCGCCGCCCCGGCCTTCCGGCGCTGGTGGTGTCGGGATATCCGGGAGAGTTCGAGATCGCGACCGAAATGACAGTCCTCCTGCCCAAGCCCGTCAGTCCCAAGGTGCTGACCAAGCGGCTGACCCAGCTTCTGGAGGATTGCGGTACGGTGAAGGGGTTCTGATCCGGCAAGCCGCTCCTGAATGGAGCGGCCGGAACAGAAGGTGGTTTGCGTATTTTGGATATCAGATACGCAATTGCGATTTTCGTATTGAAATCAGTCCTGACGAGACACAAGTTTGCGATGCAACAGAGATGTTGCGACGCCCTTGTCGGGCGTTTCCTCCCTAGACTCAAGGCCGCTCGATCGAGCGGCTTTTTCTTTTTCGCGTCAAGATTTGCAGGTGCTTAGATAGTGCCTCTATCCCTTGCCGGGAGTGAGGAGGGTCGCTACTTATCGCTCAAGCGTTCGTTTAAACGCAATCCGACTGTTTGCCATAACAGTTTTAAAGGGAGGACAAGCAGATCATGTCCGAGCGACAGAATACCCGTGTGCTGCTTGCGGAGCGGCCGGTCAACCGGGCGCCCGTCGAGAGCGATTTCCGGATCGAACGTGTCGATATGCCCGAACCGGCTGACGGCGAAGTCCTGATCCGCAACCTCTTCCTGTCACTCGACCCCTATATGCGGGGGAGGATGAGCGCCGCGAAGTCCTATGCCGAGCCGGTGGCGATCGGCGGCGTCATGGCTGGCGAAGCGGTCGGGCGCGTCGTGGCCTCAAAGCATCCCGGCTGTCAGCCGGGCGATCTCGTGCTGGCCCATACCGGCTGGCAGGAATACGCGGCCGTCCCCGGCGACCGGGTGACCAAGGTCAATGGCGATCTGGCGCCGCCGTCGCATTACCTGGGCGTCCTTGGCATGCCGGGCATGACCGCCTATTGCGCGCTGCTCTATCTGGGAGAGCCGCAGCCGGGACAGACGGTGCTGGTATCGGCCGCGTCCGGCGCCGTCGGGCAGGTGGTCGGGCAGATCGCCAGGATTCGCGGCTGCCGGGTCGTCGGCGTCGCCGGGTCGGACGAGAAGGTCGCCTATGT